>NZ_MUFR01000003.1:0-129556 GCF_001996185.1 Salinivibrio costicola subsp. alcaliphilus | reverse complement strand
GTTCAAGCTTCTGCTGTTTGGTTAAAGTCACTTTCATAGGTAGGAATCATGATCCTGTTTCTACGTAAAATCAAGCATCTTCAATGATCACGGGTATAATGGTTTTATTTTCAGTGGCATAAGTGCATGCACTAAATGCGATGGTGATAAAAAATGCATGAATGAGACAGCGTCGCATAAGGCTCTTCCGAGTGACCACTTTTGAAGAGTGTAGCAGGGGCTACAGAGACTGCGATTCTGATTGTTCGTAAAAAATGTGATATTCCATACAAAGTTATCTCTTTCAGTCCACGACTGGGCGTGAAATGCGTATCCTTAGCGCCGACAAAGGATGTAAGGATAACACTATGATGCGCGGGTTTTGGGTGGGGTTATTGATACTCAGCCTAACAGGATGTGCACAAAAGCTGGGACGGCCGTTTGATATAAAAAATCTTGCGAAATCAGATATGGATTTGATTACCGATATTCATATCGCCGAAATTCGTCAGATCACCGAGCGACTACTGATCAAGCTCTATAAACGTAATCCCAGAGAGCTAAAAAAAGTGCCCGGAATGACCATCGACCAACGCGTTCACCAGCTAATGGCTGAGCAGCGTCCCCAGAATGGATTCCGTGAGCTGGGTGGAATGGACGGCATTGCATTGTTGCCGCTGGCATTTTCTACTGAGTTCGAGGGTGATCGTGTATTCGCACTGATGGCCGGTGTCACTGGGATGATAAGCGCTAGCTATAATCACCAGACTGAGTTCTTCTTACTCGATGATATTGATCAGCAAAAGCTTTATAACTGTGCACGTAACCTTGAAAAAATTGCGTGGCTGTTAAATAACCGTCGTGATGATCAAGGTCATTTGCTGCTGCTCAGTAACGGCATGAATGCAAATGGTGTCCCCAATTATAGTTATGAGCGCTTACTGAGTCAGATGATCTTGATCCAAGATATGATGGCACTGATGGTGGCGGACAGTACCAATCGTAATATCAATCAAGTGGTACACAGTATGGCCTCTATGACCTTTTTCCCGATTTGAACGCCACCGCTACCGGCCTACCACGCAATGGTGTTGCCTTGATAATCGAAAAAGTGTCCGCTTTGGCTGTCGGTGAGTGTATCGAGAACTTGCTTGAGCCCTTGCGCCGAGATGTCGGCGGTAATCAGCGCATTAGGACCGCCCATTTGGGTTTGTACCCAGCCAGGGTGTAGGGCGACGGTGCGAATCCCTTTTGGTCGTAAATCAATTGATAAGCTTTTGACGACTGCGTTTAGAGCGGCTTTGGAGCTTCTGTAGATATAACCCCCTCCTGATTGATTATCGCTCATACTCCCCACCTTTGATGAGATGAAGGCGAAAATAGGAGTATGTCCGCTATTGTTGGCAAGCGTGAGATGTGGGATAAACGACTCAGCCATGACTAGTGGCGCAATGGTATTGACCGCTAACACCTCTCGCCACGCCTCTGTGTCCGTTTCTCCTAGCTGATAGCCTTTGGGACCATATTGACCGGCATTATTGATCAGTAAGTGAATGGGCGTGTCACTGAGGTTTGATGCAAGTTGTTGCACTGCGGCGTGGTCTGTCACGTCCAACGCCTGTGTTGTCAGTGAGGCATAGTGATTTTTTAGCGTCATTAAATGCGGCGCGGAACCCGGAAAGCGGCAACAAGCAATAACACGCCAGCCATGTTCAAGATACCGCTCGGTAAGGGCTAAACCGATTCCGCGATTCGCGCCAGTGATAAGAAGTGTCGGGGTCATAAAACGCTCAATGTTGTGGATGAATATCACGTCATTATATGACTAATCCACCATCAACTTTAAGTGTTTGACCTGTGATAAAGCTCGCGTTGTCGCTGGCAAGAAAACTGATCGCATTCGCGATGTCTTGTGCGGTACCCATTCGCCCGAGTGGTGTCTTCCCTTTCATCATGTCGATGACTTTATCTGGTAAGTTGGCGGTCATAGGCGTTTCGATAAATCCAGGTGCGACACAGTTGGCGCGAATTTGTGCGCCATGACGAGCGAGCTCTTTTGACCAGGTTTTTGTCATTGCGATGACACCTCCTTTTGATGCGGCATAGTTGGTTTGGCCAATATTGCCATCGGTACCGACCACTGACGATAAACTGACAATCGCGCCATGCTCTTGAGCGAGCATCAGCGGTGTTATCGCCTGTGTCATGGTAAATACCCCTTTAAGATTCACATCAATGACAGCATCCCAATCCTCTTCGCTAATTTTGGTTAGCAAATTATCACGCGTGATCCCTGCGTTGTTAACGAGCACATCGATGACTGCGTTGTGTTGGTGCAGCGTCTGCACCCAGCTGGCGACAGCGTCTCTGTGGCAGACATCGAGCGCCACGGGTTTTATTACGGCATGGTTTTGCCAGTCTTGCATGTTATCTACAGTCCGGTCTAGCGCGTAAACGGTGTGTGCTCTCTGTTCGACAAATGTCTCGACGATGGAACGGCCAATACCTTGAGCGGCTCCCGTAATGACACAGTGTTTACCGGTCAGCATAGTTTTTCTCCTTGTTGTATTGATCAATAGGTTCTTGGGCGGTTGGTCATCTAAGCCTTTGCTTCTTCTCGCAACGTTGCGCCACTGAAAGATCAACGTGCAACAACTGGGCCAAAGGCAAGCGTCTTAAGCATACATTGTGATATCAATCTGAGGAGAAATAGGCTAAAATTTAATCAAGATGTCACCTTGTTTAAGAGAGGACCTATGCCGACGTCAATCAACTCGCAACCTTTGTCGCAGCAATATATGCAGCGTCAGCGTGACCGTCAGGATGATCAGGTCAACGGCGGTCTCAATAACTCGATGAGTGTGCAAGAACGCGCTGAAGTCATCCGTAAAGAGCGGGAAGAGCAAAAAGAGACTGCCGCATCGAGTGAGCAGCGCGAGGATAAACGCGACTATCAAGCTTTAATTGATCGTGTTGCTGAGCAAGAGGCGCAAAAGACAAAAGCGAACGCGTACAATCAGCAGCAACAGGCATTGATGGACCAAGTTCAAAAAACGGTTACCCCCAACGCACAGCAAACCAGCTATAGCTTGAAGGTTTAAAGCTTGAAGATTTAGAGCTTGAAGATTTAAACCTTGATGGCAGACGATGTTCAACAGGATCCCACCTGTAGACCGCTGGTTTCCCGACATTCTGCTCATCGGAAGCCATTATCAATCGGTCACGCCTCTCTTACCTACTTGGTTAGCCGTCGCTCTTCGTAGCGTCGGTGCGTTCATCTAAAATGCCCCGCCCTTTCTCCTGTTCTTGTTTCTTTAATGTAAACAAAGTGTATAAGAGGTGATTGAATCTCTTTACATGCCGTTTTGTTTTATCAGCTTGATAAAAAAGAACTTTGTAAGATTATCTCTTTCCTGTTCAGTAAGAGTTACAGCATTGGTTAACACTATTGTAACGACCTGAGCGTGCTGGATTACTAGTGCTTACTTTGGCGTCATGCTATTCCTACTAGCATCAACAAGGAGGAACCATTATGACATCCACACTGCAAAAACCTGTAAAAACCATTAACCCATTAGGGACAGATGGGTTTGAATTTGTGGAATATACCGCCCCCGATCAAGCCGGTATTGATGCGTTGAAAAGTCTATTCTCATTGATGGGTTTTGCTGAAATTGCCAAGCACAAACACAAGCATGTTTGGCTGTATCGCCAAGGCGATACCAACTTTATTGTTAATGGCGAACCCGAGTCTCAGGCACAAAGCTTTGCAGAGCACCATGGCGCGAGCGTGAATGCGATGGCATTCCGTGTTCAAGATGCTGTTCATGCAATTGCTTACGCGGCAAAACAAGGTGCCAAAGTGGTTGAGCCCAATATCGGTCCGATGGAGCTTAGCATCCCGGCGGTATATGGCATTGGCGACTCATTACTCTACTTTGTTGATCGTTACGGTGATCAGAGTATTTACGAGGTTGATTTCGACTTCTATCCTGATTGGCAAGCGCGCCTTAAAGAAGCCGATGCAGGATTGAAGGTTATCGATCACCTGACGCACAATGTCGATATTGGCAACATGGATGTATGGGCTGATTTCTATGATCGTATCGCCAATTTCAAAGAGATCCGCTTTTTCGACATCGAAGGCAAAAAAACAGGGCTAAAATCTCGTGCATTGACTGCTCCGTGCGGAAAAATCCGTATCCCGATTAACGAATCCAGTGATGATAAGTCACAAATTGCCGAGTACCTAAAAGCGTACAATGGTGAGGGTATTCAGCACATTGCAATGACGACAGAGAATATCTATCAAACAGTACGCACGCTGCGAGATCGGGGAATGGCGTTTATGGATACGCCAGAGACCTATTATGAGCAAGTGAATCAGCGTGTTAGCGGTCACGACGAAAATATTGATGAGCTCCGTGATACTCGTGTTCTGATTGATGGTGACGCGGATACTGGCATCTTGCTACAGATTTTTACCAATACAGTTATTGGTCCTGTTTTCTTTGAAATTATCCAGCGTAAAGGCAATCAAGGCTTTGGTGAGGGTAACTTTAAGGCTCTGTTCGAATCGATTGAGCTTGATCAAATACGTCGCGGCGTGTTGGATTGATCGCTCAGAAAATAAAACCCTTCGCGCTCTTTAACCGGAGCGCTTTTTTGTCTACCTTTCCTTGTATCTAGCCGGATATTTTTCGCCCCAACGACGAACGGGCTCTATGCTTATAGGGCAAGCTCTTCTATTAAATAGGTGATTATGAAAGCAGGCAAAGCCATTTTACGCCATTCCTTATCAGTATCGTTGATGACGAAGCTGGCGCTATGCTGGGTAATACTCATCGCCTTATTCGCATCACTATTACTTTTTGCCGATTATCAATCCCATAAATCACAGGTCCAGCGCGTGTTACAAGATGTTGGCAGCCGTGATGTCCGCACCATGACTGATCACCTATGGCGAGTAGAAACACAAGCATTTGAACAACAAATTGAACAACTTATTGCACAACCAGAAATCGATTACATACACGTTTATGATGCTGACAGCACACAAATTGAACGTGGTGTAGAGCCAACTCAACAATCGATCCAGATGAGTTGGCCATTAATTGCCAAAAAAGAAGGCAATGAATATGTACTTGGCCAGCTTGATGTGGCCTCGAACTATACCGCATTACGTGCTTATCTAGGAGAGAGTGCGAAGTGGGCGTTTCTAGGTTGGTTGGGGGTTTCAGGGCTGGGCGTGATAGCGTCAATGTGGATAGTGCAACGGTATCTCACCGCACCATTATCGGCTCTGCACCAACAGGTGAATCAATGGGACAACGGCTTACCAAATCAAATCAGTGTCCCACCAGAATGTCGCGGTTGGTGGGGGTTTGAGGCGCGCTACAATGCTATGGTCACTCAATTTCGCCAAACGCTATCGCGGGTTGAGAACGAGAAGCTGGATGCCGAAAAGGCTAGCCACAAAAAAAGCGAGTTTCTGGCTAACATGAGCCATGAAATCCGTACGCCAATGAACGGCATTATCGGGATGGCATCGCTGCTGAAAAGTACGCGTTTGAATGATGAACAACAAGAGTTCGTTGAAATGCTAGAAACCTCCTCGATGTCGTTACTGGATGTGATTAACGATATCTTGGACTTCTCTAAAATAGAGGCAGGTAAGTTAGAGTTAGAACCATTAGAGCTCAATGTATTTGAGTTGGGTAAAGATCTGGAAAACTTGTTCACGCTGAGAGCTAAAGAGAAACACTTACAGTTTGGCTGTGAGATTGATCCAGAGATATCGCCCTTGCTAATTGGTGACACACCGCGATTACGCCAAGTGATGATCAACCTAGTCGGGAATGCGATTAAATTCACTGAACAAGGCGACGTCGCCGTTTCGATTACCAAAGTTCTTGATGAGGGAAACGCTTGTGTACTTCGTTTTCAAGTGAAAGATACTGGACCTGGTGTCCCGATTGAAGCGCAAAATCGTATCTTTGGTAAGTTTGAGCAAGGCGACGCTTCAGCAGCAACCGCAGGTGGTACTGGGTTAGGCCTCGCGATTTCTCAGCAAATTGTCAACCTGATGGGGGGGCGAATCACCCTAGAAAGTGAAGTGGATGTGGGCAGCCTATTTTCGTTCTCGGCGCGCTTTGAATGTGCAGATGTGCCGCTTGCGACGCCCGTAGAGGCGTATTTATTCGCGGGCGCGCCAATGCTACTGGTTGATGACAGTCGTCTTAATATGCGGATTACAACCGCGCAACTGAGTAATCTCGGCTGTCAAGTGACCTGTTGTATGCATCCCGATGATGCGTTGCCGCTTATTAAAGAACGGCTTGATAGCCAATCTCCATTTAAAGTCGTTTTGCTTGATAAGATCATGCCCAAAATGGATGGCTTTAGTCTCGCCGAGCAAATTGTCACTGAATTGGGTGAGAGAAGCCCAGCCATTATCATGCTGACGGCTGCGCCTGATGTGATTGATAGACCGCGCATCGAGCGATCAGGCATTGAAGGTTATCTTGGACGCCCTTATCAATTTAATGATTTAAAAGCTAATTTAGTTCGGATCCTTCAACAAAGACAGCCCACGCTGGGTATTGTGCGTTCAACAGGAAAGGGGACATCACTGGCAGGGCTACATGTTCTCGTGGTTGAGGATTCCAAAGTTAATCAACGCGTTACAGAAGCTATGCTGACGCAGTTAGGCATCAATGTGCGATCAGCGGATAACGGCGAGCAAGCGTTAGCCCTTTGGAGCAGTCAGCCTTTTGACGCCATTTTCATGGACTGCCAAATGCCGGTCATGGACGGCTATGAGGCGGCAGCACTGATCAGGCGTAAAGCGTCTCGCACGGACCGAATCCCCATTATTGCATTAACTGCCAACGCAACAGCAGAAGATAAAGAAGCATGCTTAGCGGCTGGCATGGATGATTATATTGCTAAGCCTGTTCGACAACACGAACTAGCAACCATGCTAAGAAAGCATACGTTTACCACAGACACACAACTATTGACCAAAGAGTAAGCGAAATAGTCAGCGCTGTTACGCAAGTGTGATCTTAGTTACAAACATATCATAAAATACGAAGGATTCTTGGTGTGGTCTAACCTCTTTTCGTTAGGGTTCTAATCTTTGAGTGGGCTTGGCCCCAAACATAATTAGAAAGCAAAACGCAAAGAGGAAATATGAACAGAAAAAAACTGTTTTCAGGGGTAGCGGCTTTATTGCTAAGTGTCGGCGCTCATGCTGGCGAACTTAACGTGATGGCTTATAACATCATGCAATTGAGCAACCTACAAGATTGGGATCAAGCAGAACGAGCGGCTCGTTTACCGACTGCGATTGCCGACATGGATACCCAGCCCGACATCATTTTGGTTAGCGAAGCCTTCAACGCTGAAGCAGAGCAAGCAATGAACCAACTTGCCAACCTATATCCTTACCAAACGCCCAATGTGGGGCAAGATTGCAGTGGTGAGGGTTGGGATGCATTAACAGGAGATTGCTCTAACTCTCCTTTCGTCGTCCGGGGTGGCGTCACCATTATTTCCAAGTATCCGATTTTGACCCAGCAAGCGCACATTTATAATAACAGTTTACGGGGCAGCTGGGACTATCAAGCAAATAAGGGGTTTGCGTACGCTAAGATCGATAAAAATGGCGAGATCTTCCATTTGATAGGTACGCACTTACAAGCCACGCATGATGGCATGTCTGATGAAGAACACGAGGTTCGTTTAGGGCAACTTGGCGAGATCAAACAATTTATTAGCAACAAAGACATACCGACTGACGAACCCGTGATTGTCGGCGGAGATATGAATGTGGAATGGAGCCGTCAAGATGAAATTAAGGATATGAAAGCGGCACTTAATGGTGCACTGCGCTTCTCTGAGCCTGAAGTGACCTCTTTCTCCGCTGAACATAACTGGTTTACTAAAGCAAACGCGTATCACTTTGAGTATGATCTGAATTACAACACGACGTTAGATTATATTTTATGGAGTCGTGATCATGGCAAGCCTGTTAACCAGCCGCAAATGCAGGTTGTGCGCTTAAAAGCGAAGGATAGCTGGTACTGGGATTACTTAGAAGGTGAGTGGCCACAAGAAGCAGGACAAACCTATCATGATGGTTACTACAATGAGCTTTCTGATCACTATCCGGTAATGATTCAGTTTAAATATCAATAGTGTGATTGAGTGATCTCATTCAGTTTTTGCCGGAAAACGGCAAAAACTCGCTGGAAAAAACGGTGAGCCTTAGTTGGTTCACTGTTTATATGCTGCATTTAATATGCCCAGTAGCACCATGGTTGCAAGGCTGACGCAAGTGATGATGGGAAGAGGTGGATAATTAAGTGTTAATGTCGCTAATAGTGACGCGAATCCATATCCGAGCGTATGCGCCATAGCGATATAACCACTGACTTTCCCCGGTTCATTGTCGAGCCTTTGCATCGCTTGGCTAGTATAGGCAGGGATCAGCAACGCACAGGCTCCTGATATTACGAGCATAGCAACGATTAATGCGCCCAGGGTAGGGAGTAAAAGTAAGCTATAACCTGCAACTAAGCTGATTGCGCCGATGCCCAGCATGTGGTCGATGCTTAGACGCTGTTTTTTTACCACCAACACTTGTACGGTGAGCGTTGCAATGCCGCTTAAGGTAAGCAAATAGCTCATCATCTGGCTAATTTTACTGGCAGACCATTCGGTGATGGTATGGAGTATCGGCGTGAGGTTGTATTGCAATAGGGCAATTGCTGCACACACGGCGAGTCCATATCCCATATAGGGCCAAATAGCTTTTGGCGCCAGCCACTGACTGACAGGCGAGCTTGATGTATCTTTCTGGCCCTCACGGTGAGGCATGAGGCTGATAACCAATGTGGCGATTAATGGCAGTAATAACATCAGCACAAGTGAGGCATACGGGCTGACGATTAAAACCGCCGAGGCGATTAATGGGCCGGCCAAGCGACCGAGACTTAAACCAATACTGATTGAGGTGATCGCCTGCATGCGGCGTGCCTCGCCAGCGAGTAACACGGCCCAATGCTGATTGGCGGGAACCATGCCCGCCACGGTTAAGCCATACACGACTCTTGCCATCAGCGCTAATGCTAACCAAGGCCATTGGTTGAGGCTGTTTTGCGCGCCCAGCGTGGCGATCAGTAACAGGACAAAGCTAATAGCCATGCCGATTAAGGCTTGAAGAACCACAAATTTGGGGCCGTACTGATCGCTTATACGTCCCCAAAAAGGCGCAGCAGGGAGAAAGAGTACACTACCCACCGCTATGATCACCGCCCAGGTTGACAATGAAAATCCGCCTTGTGCCACTAACAGTGGCAGCGAGACCAACAGCCCGTTTTGTCCAATGCCCATCAGAGCAGCAATAGACGTTAAGGTGATAGACTGCCATTTAGCGGTCTGTGTCGTGGGCTTTGTTTGTGTGTACGCCATTACCAGCCTGCTACCTTTTGCATCTGAGCTGACTGTGTGGAGGACTCAGTCAGCGTCCAGTCGAGTAAGCCGTGATGATGCGTAATGTCGTATAGGGGCGTGTCGCTAATCGCATTAATAATGGTTGCTGCCCGCCAGGCCGCGAGACTCAATTGTGGCTCAATAATACCGTGACAATGGGTGCCGACATTCATCATATATAAAGCGAGTGAACTGCCTTCACGCATTTTTACTCGGTAGTGAGCATTCACATTCGGTCGTCCCTCGTCATCAAGGTCGAGGTGGTCGCTTAAAGTATCGAGGCACTGAGGGAGTGCGCGAGAAAAACCAGTACACAAGATCACCACCTCTGCATCGAGTGCTGTGGTTACTCCGGTCAAGGTAGCTGTGGTCGCTAACTGGTAACCTGCTTGGTGTGATTGCATCCCAGTAAGCGTTTGTCCTGGAAGCAGTCGCCACCATTGCGGTGACCGGCGCACATATTTATCGTGATACAGGCGTTGATACAGTCCTTGCAAGCAGTCGTCGGTAATCCCATCACTGGCAAGCTTTTGTTGCGCAAGCTGAGTGTGTTTGATCTTGGGGTCGAGGCTATGAAACTGCTCTGCGTAATCAGGGATAAAATACTGATCAGTAAAAGGGTTCTCATCTAATCCTTGCAGGTTAGGACGGCGAGAAATCCAATCAATATGCGCTACTTTACCAAATTCACCATCAAAGAGATGCTGGAAGACATCGGCACCGGTTTGACCACCACCAACAATGGCAACTTTTTTACCCCTTAAGTCCGGTTGTCGGAGGGCAAGTTCACTGGCATGAAAGACCCGCTCACCCACAAATGGCGCAGCACAGTCAGGCATAAACGGTTGGGTACCGGTGCCAACGATCAAATGATCGCAGCTCAATTGTCCGTGTGGCGTACTCACCGCGAAGCCT
This sequence comes from Salinivibrio costicola subsp. alcaliphilus, assembly GCF_001996185.1. NCBI lineage: Bacteria > Pseudomonadati > Pseudomonadota > Gammaproteobacteria > Vibrionales > Vibrionaceae > Salinivibrio > Salinivibrio costicola. The sequence goes on along the minus strand of NZ_MUFR01000003.1, from coordinate 119,164 downwards.
GAGCCGTGAGGCATGATATTCAGTACTGGCGTATCGAATTGGGTGTTGGGAAGCTGATGAGCCACCCAAGCCATATAATCAGAAAACTCTAACCGCGATACCGTCTGTTCGCCCCGCGCGGTAAAGGGATAAAATTTTTTGGTCTTAACCAGGTAATTAATAAAGGTGTAAGGGCTCGTTGGGTCGACGGCCGTCACCATGTCTTTTAGGTATGAGGTTTGCATTTTCGCATCATCCAGCAATAAGCCGGGATGCCACGCAAACCGTGGCTTTTGCTCAACAAACAAATTCGAAATGGACTGACTGTGGGGAGCCAGCAGCGCCGCCGCACTGAGATTAAAGGGGCCAAGCCCTACACCTAAAATAGAATAATGCCTTGTCATAACTGCATCCTTATTGCGCATAACGTGCGAAAAAGTCGTCACGCTCACATTGCATCAGTGCAGCGCGCTTATGGGGAAAATCGAATTCTTTTTGTTTTTTCATGCCCACACCGCGAGCAATTCGGGCTACGCGCCAATTTGTTGCATTAGGCTCACCCATTACGTTTCGGGTACGAGGCTCGGCTAAGAAACAGTAATGGATAATAGATTGCGCCCAGGTATTAAAGTATTGGCGACCCAAAAAGTCGGAATTACCAACTAACATATGCATACCACGATCGAAAGCATCGACATCGTAGTAAGGTCCAAGCCGGTCTTCCGCGACCCAATAAATTTCAAAGTAGCCGAAAGGCTTTCCATCAAACTCGCCAATCACGGGGAGCAAGTGCGCATCGTGATGGGCCTTTTGCAGATATTGGCGATGAAACTTGAGCGAGCCCTCTAACTCCCAAATCGGGGCAATATCCGGATGGTTGTGCCAGGCGTGAAAGCAAGCAAGATCGCGTTTCGTTTCTGCTGGACGTAGCGTTAGTGTGCGCTTGAGGTGATAAAAGTAGCGACGATAGAACACGCCTTGTGGTTTCTCAGGTCGCGTTGGGTGGGTTAAACCGTTCTCTGCGGTTTGGTATACCTCATTGGAGGGTGACTGAGCTTGGTGCCAAATCGGGCAGTGTTGTTTAAACTGCGACAGTGTCAGTGGTGTGCAGGGGGCGACGACGGATTGCAGAGCGTGAGGATAATCACTGGCATACAGTGCTTGGCACTGATGCTGATAAAAGGCGTGCTCAACCGCCGCCCACCAGAGTGATTGATCATTGCAATAGCGCGTGGTTAGCGTTGCGGTGTCATTGTCCGGTTTGTGCAGCACGAAGGTCGCTTTGGCTTGACCATGTTCCATCACGTCGATGAGGTGATAAGACGCGTCGAGCGAGTGGCTGCGAAGCCCCACGGTGCGATCAAGATTGACCGGTTTAAATACGCATGAGCCCAGTGCGTTATCACCATAAAATGGGTTATCGATATCCGTGTAAATTTGGCTGGGATCGGCCAGTGTCGCTTCATTGTGATCGGCGAGGAAAGTGTGGAAGTTCCGTTTCCAGTGCAGGGTCGGCGAGTCGAGAAGATAGTCATACAGGCGGCTATCCACAGGATGGCTCGCTCGCCAAGTTGCGAAAGCTTGACGGCATACCTGCCACAAACGCTGCTCGGTGACACCGGTGGCTTCGCTGATCGCGGAAAGTGTATTGATTAGTGTATTACCAATCAGGTAGTAGCTCAGATACGGATCAACCTTGTCGGTTGGGACGTAACAGCTTGGTAACCCTTCACTGAATGCATCGGGGAACAGCGCAGGGGCAGGGTCGGTGATCCAAATACCTTGGCAGTCTCTGTACATCATGGCGCTAGGCAAACCGTGCGCGGTACGCAGCAAGATATTTTGCTGATGGGCCAGTAACAAGATGCCATAATCGCTGCGTGCCAAACACAGGGGATACAGAATATGGTCCAAGAAGGCGGCTAACCAATGATGTGCGGCGTCGTGCTGTGTCCATTGATGATGTTGTGCGGCTTGCGCGATCAGCGCGCCAATTTGGCTGCCTTGCCCATGTGGCTGGTTGATACTGGCGAGCAGGTGGACATCTTGATCGGCTTGGTGGGCGAAAATATTGTCGCGCAAGCTCACCAAAGGCAGTGATAAAGGCTCACCTTGCTTGGACAAAATGGTGCACCAGACCGGCTCTTCGATAAAGGTCGTCGTGGGGGTTCGCTGCTGCAGCGTTTGTCCGGGGGCTGCGTTGAGCATTTTACTCAGTAAGGTACCACGCTTGGCTTCGGTGGCGGTTAATAGCCGTACCGAGTTAGTGAGCTTGACAGGCAGAGAGACTTTTAACATCCACGAATGGTCGGGATGATAGATGGCGCGTGACGATGAGGTGGCCAGCCAGCCGCTACTGGTCAAGGCTAAATCAATCACGCTGTTTTTGAGTGCTCGAGCGTCATCACTGTCACGCCATGCTTGCGCTTGTAAAGGATGCATGGGCAAGGGAAGCCAGCCTTGCGACAAATTGGCCGCATGGGTTAAGCCCACGCTATCGACAAACAAGGATTGCAAGGTGTCGAGTACATCATGGTTAACCCCTTCACCTGTCCATTGCCCCGGCGCAACCGCAAACCATTCAATCGCAAATGACTCCGCAAATTCGGGTAGATACGCCTCTTGCTGTTCGGGCGTCAGTGGTTCATTGCTCTTGGGGGCAGGGTGCATGCTATGACCGCCGGTCAGAGACTGCTCCGATTCGATAAAACGCTGTGGCCAGCGGTCGGCGAACCTGTGTTGCCAATGTGCCTCTGCCCGCTGCACATAGGCGTCAGACTGACTAACACGTGATGCAAAGCGATCGATACGCTCGCCACTCAACTCGGGTACCAACTCGGCGATACGGCATACTGCATCGGCAAAGGTAGTAGGGACAGTTTCACCGTCGCTACCGCGCCACAGTATGTCACCTTGATAACGATGACGGCCGGCTGCTGAGGTGTAGGTGAGCGGTAATAATAATTCGCCGTGTTCACACGGGAAACTGGCGTGGTCAGGCTGACCTTTTATCACACGCGTGTGTGGGTGCTCGACAAACAACGCATTGAAAAACGCATTCAAACTCAGGGGATGTGTCATGACAACTCCTTACAGACACGGGCTTACTAAGGCAATGTTGTGGTGCAACTATGAGTGAAACAAATTAGGAGAAAAGGCGCCCAGCGAGGACTGGGCGCGAAAAGGAACATAGTTAAAACGTGGCGCTGTAGCTTAAGCTAAAGGTGCGCCCTACGCCGGCGTAGTCAAACATGTCGGCGCTAGCGAGGCCGCTATAGACTTTCTGCGCTTTTTGGCTCCAAATGGTTTGATAGTCTTTATCAAACAGATTTTGGATGCCGAAGTTAAGTTGGCCGACTGGCAAGGTGTAGTAACCATTGAGGCCGACAAGCTCGTAGCCCTCAAGGCGGTCGCCATCTTCATCAGACAGATTGCCAACGTGTTGGAGGTTTAGCTCGGTGCCCCAATCGAAGTTATCGTAGCCCACTGCCGCCATCGCGGTGGAAGGGCTGGCATTGTAGATACTCAGCTCATCCCAATGACCGTTATTTTTGATTTCGCTTTGCACGAGGTGGCCTTGTGCGCGGCTATACCAGCTATCTGTGAGGTAGTATTTAATTTGCCCTTCGATACCATAGATACGCTGTTTATCGCTAGCTAACTCAACATCGAGCTCGTTATTGTATTTATACGACTTATCAGAAATCGAGTAGTACGCGGCGACTTGTGCGTTGTAGTCTTGTTGCTGGGTACGCCAACCGAGCTCAAAGGAGTTGGTTTTTGCACCGTCAAGAGGCGTGTTATTGACATTTACACTGCTCAAGAGCTCGCCATTGCTCATCTCTTTGTCTTTGCTTACCTTGACCTTGTCATACTTACCCTTACCATAAAATTTACTAGGATCAGGCATATTAAAGCCTTGACTAAAGTTAGCCCAAACTTGTTGGTTGTCGGTCAGGTCATATTTGAGCCCCGCATTTGCGAGCCAAATATCCTTGTCTGTGGTGCCGCCTGGGATGGCATCAGCATCGGGTAAATAACCGAACAGTATATAGGATTGCTCTAGGAAGCCCACAAAGTCACTACCTTTGTATCGCGTGTATTGGTATCGAACACCAGCGAAGGCATTAAGTTTTTCGCTAACCGCCCAATCTGCTTGAGCAAATAGTCCAGCATTTTGCGTATCGAAATCTGGATAGCGACCAACAGTACCTATTTCTTCAAATTCGAGCCCATTGCTCTGTGTTGTTTTCGTACGATCGTAAACGCGTTGAACCGCTGAGAATTTTTCATAACTATAATCAGCGCCATAGTTCAGTGTAAGCGTATCAAGCTTTCGCTCGAATAATAGCTTCGCGCCAAAGATGTCATTACTTTGTTCAGAGGCGCTGAATATACCTCCACGCGGAAACGGGTAATTCCCGAAAGTTTCTTCACGATAATAGGCCTGTGCAAGTAAGGCATGATTTAATACATTGGCATGGCTGTACTGGGTATTGAGCATCAAACGTTCGGTAAAAGGTTGATCGTCAAGTTTAAGCCCTGCGCTACGCTCAACATCACTCGTTCGCTTCGTTGTATCTTCAAACCATAACCCGTAATCACTGTCTTGCTGGCTGTCATAGTATTGCGCAGTCAGAGAGAGGTGCTGTTGGTCATCTGGGCGGTAATCGAGGCTGCCCATCACATCAATGCTGTCATTAAATTGGGTATCGGTTTGGGTCACATCGGGCAGAATAGGATCGCCATTGCCGTCGTAGGCCGCGCCTTTGCCTTCATACGCTACTGACAAGCGCCCTTGCAAGGTATCACTGCCGCCGGATACCGCGACCGCGGCTTTTTTGGTCAGGTCGTCGCTGTTGTTAAACCCAGTGGTGACGCCGGTGTGAACCTCGAGCTGGGTATCGCCCGCTTCACCGCGTTTGGTGATGATATTGATAATACCGCCGGTTGCGCCCGCGCCATAAATGGAGGTCGCGCCTGATAGTACCTCAACACGCGCGACATTAAAGGGGTCGATACTATCCAATTGGCGGCTGATGGTACGTGCAGCATTCAATGCGACGCCATCAATCATGATTTGCGCGCTGCGGCCACGTAAATTCTGTGAGGCGTTGGTACGTGCGTTGGTGCTGCCAAAGTCAAAGCTTGGGATCAGCTTCCCGAGCGCGCCTTTTAATGACTCACCGCCTTGAATTTCACGGGTTAATTCTTCATTGGTGATTACCCAGTTGGTGCTGGCGGAATCGGCAATGGTCGTTTGAATCTTACTACCGGTCACAATGATGGTTTCGGTATTGGCCGCAGAAGGGGCGGCATGGGCGAGATGGGCACTGATCACTAACGCCAGAGGCGAGAGCGAAAAGCCGACTGCTTTTATGGTGTTCATAATTATCCTTATTCGTCACAACACTGCAGGGTTGGTGAGGCTGCATCCCTGCAGTACTACTGAATCACTACCTTTTTCCCATCATCAAATGATAATGGATATCATTATGATTATTGATCTTTGCTCCTTATGTCAATACATTGATAACCGAATTGCCACATTTCACTTAAATTGGTGAAAAATAACGCATAAAGGACATAGGAAATGCAGGGGAATTATTGGCAAACAGCCAATCAGAAGTTGCTCGCAAAAACCATCAGAGAGCTTCATTTTGAAAACGCGATTACCGTCTCTCATACCGAAGGGCGCGACTATCAACTCACTCTCCCTAATGCGAACTGGTCGTTTTCAGCCACCATGAGCCTATGGGGCATGGTGATTGTGGATATCGGCAGTGTGTCACGTGGGGATAATCATCAGCCCGAGCTCATCGCGCTAATAATAGATTTACAGCCAGAGATTAAGATGACGCCACTCCACCTCGGTGGGCTGATTGAAGAGTTACAAGAAACCCTCAGCGCCGAACAGCAACATCTTGCAATGTTAGATGTTATGCCAGCCGATGAGCTGGTCGCGTTATCTGAATCGGCTCGCCAGGCCTATTTGGATGCACACCCTAAGTTTCTTGCCAACAAAGGCCGGTTAGGCTGGGGACAGCAAGAGAGCCAGCAGTATGCACCTGAATATGGTAACGTTTTTGCCTTGCATTATATCGCTGTACATCGAGACTGCGCACAACATGGTTTTTGTGAGGGGCTGGATCAGACAAGTTTGCTCATCGATACACTATCGCCAGCTGCTTATGACGCGCTTATGTCGCGCTTGCCGGCGGATAAGCATGATTACCTTATCATGATGGTTCATCCTTGGCAGATGCAGCGTTATATCTACAGCCAATACGCTTCTTCAATTGCTTCTGGAAAGATAATTGATTTAGGTACGCGTCCTGAGCAGTGGCTAGCGCAACAGTCTATTCGTACCTTGAGTCGTGCGGATAACCAAGGAAAATACGATGTTAAAACCGCGCTGACGATCCTTAATACGTCTTGTTATCGCGGCGTGCCCGGCAGCTTTATTGCGCACGGCCCCGTGCTGTCAAAATGGCTCTCAGAGTGTGTGAGTCAGGACGATCTACTGTCCCGTCTTGGCATGCACGTGCAACAAGAAGTGGCAGGGGTATATTGCCCACAGCCCTATCAGGCGCAGATAGACAGTTGCTACAAATACCATGAGATGTTGGGATGTGTTTGGCGTGAACGTGCGGAAAGCTTGCTGCTATCGAATCAGCGACCTATGAGTTTGGCGACGTTGATGCAAGCCGGAGGCGATGGGATAAGTTGTGTGGAAGCGCTGATTACGCGCACCGCGTTAACGCCTAACGAATGGTTGCAGCGTTTGTTTGATCACGTTGTTGTGCCCCTTTATCACTTGCTGTGTCAATACGGGATTGGTCTCGTCGCCCATGGGCAAAACATAACGGTAGTGCTTGAGGGTGACGTCCCTGTAGGTTGTATGATCAAAGATTTTCATGGTGACCTACGCTTTGTCGATCAGCCATTTCCGGAGCTAAATAGCTTGGATAAAGATGTACGAGGTAATATTAAACACTTGCCACCACACTATCTAGTTCACGACCTGTACACCGGACATTTCGTGACGACATTACGCTTTATCTCGCCATGGTTTGTCTCACTTGGCGTTAGTGAAACTCAGTTTTATCGCCAGTTAGGTGATACGCTTCGGGCTTATCAACACGCGCATCCGGCGCTTAGCGCCCGTTTTGCGCTGTTTGATGTGTTGAGTGAGACCAAAGAGAAAGTGTGTATCAATCGGGTCAGATTCAACATTGGTTACGATGATAGCAATGAACGGCCGTTGCCCATGTTTGGTGAGCCTATCGCTAACCCTCTCGCCATTTAAAAAAACCCGCCTTTTGGCGGGTTTCTTTTAGTCGGTTAAGCAACGGGATTACTTCCCACTCTTGCTTTGCTTGGTGAGCTCTTTGATGGTGCGGCTGATTTCACGGCGTTGCTTAGAAATCTCCGCGTTTTTGATGATGTGGTCATCGACGCGGTCTTCATAATCACCTTTCATGTTCTTGATGATTTCGACGATATCTTCGTACGACATTTCTGGTTGGATGTAATCCAACAAGTTTTCGAGTAAGACAACACGTTTTTGGTTGTCTCGGATTTTTTTGTCGTTGTCTTGGATTTCGCGTTTTAGCTTGTTCTTTTGTCGTGAGTGCTTAACGATCTCGTATACGCTGGTCATCATAGTCGCCTTCTATTTTTTGAAGTATGAAAAAATTAAACCACAAGCGCGGCAGCAAACCCAGCCTTTTTCCGCTTGAGGTGGAGAGTTTTTGGTCACTTGAGTCGCCGAGAGGGCGATAGAAGAGTCAGTATGAACCTTGATACTAAGATACCCTGAGGCGAACACCTTTTCGACCATCCTACATCTCGATGAACTTGTTTGATGGTGGCAAAGATAACAGGCTGACATTGACAGTGTTATGACACATATCAATCCCAGCCATGGCCCGTCCGATGACCGTCAATAGTCGGTTGGGCTACCTTCTAACTTGACCGATGAACCCGATGTTTTCATCATGGCGCCGCGCAACATCGCTTGTACCAGCTCGGTGGCGTCAAACTTTGTGAGTGCTTCATGGGCGCCCACTTGTTTGGCACGATCAACGCTAATGTCACTGGACAATGAGGTATGCAGGATTAAGTATGCTTCTGCCAATTTATCATCATTACGGATTTCAAACGCCAGCTCGTAGCCATCGATGCCTGGCATTTCAATATCACTGACAATGATGTCAAACGGCTTGCCGGCTGATGCGGCGTTTTTCATCATTTGCAGCGCTTCTAGGCCGTTATTCGTCACAAAATAGGGGATGTTAATACTATCCAATGCCTCAGAAAGCTGTCTTCTGGCGGTTAAGGAGTCATCGACTAGCAGGATATTCATCGGCTTGAGTTTTTCACGATCCACATCGGCTAAGATAGGATGGAGCTTGTCGGGATCGGATGGGAAAATATGCTCCATGATGTATTCCACATCAAGGAGCTGCACGAGTTTATCGTCGATGTGCATAACACCGGTTAAGAACGCGCGCGTTCCTAAGGTTTCGGGCGGCTCAGAAATAGAGCGCCAATCACATTCGCTGATTTTATCGATTCCACGTACCAAAAAACCCATCACGCGGCGTTGGCAATCCGTGACGATGATATAACAAGACGCCCACTCGGACTTGGCAACAGGCTTGTAGCCAATAGCTTTCGCCATATCAATCACGGGGGTGGCGATGCCACGGAAACTGGTGGTCCCTATCACCGTTGGATGGGAGCCGGGCAAATCCGTGAGCGGCTGAAAAGGAATGATCTCCCGCACTTTTAGCGTACCAATCGCGAAAGATTGGGTGGCGGTGAGGCGGAACATCAACATGCCTTGTGCTTGATTAGCTTTGCTCTTCATAGCATCACTCTGCGTGTAATCGTCAATCGTTTAGTTATGGTAACAGCCTTAGCATTGTTCACCTATTCTTATACAAGGATAGGGGCTGATTCGGGAAAAGATACCTAATCCATCCGTATTGTCTCATATTTGAAACTTATTGATAGTCTCATTTAAACGTGGTGTCAGCCACGCTTTTTCCTCGCACCTTTTGTTAAAATGTGGGACTAAAACGGGTAAGCTGTAAGGCGAAAGGTATGCCTAATATGAGCAAATAGGTTGCCTGTCGCCATATCTTACCTAAAATAAGACTAGACTTTTTTTTGTCTCGGTGCCCAGAGCACAATAGAAAAGTCGTGAACAGCGGCACGTCGATAAGCAAATATACGTGTCCGGATACATGCGAATGAGCAGTAACACGACGGTTGAGTGAACTATGACCAATATTTTAGATTCGGTAGATTCGCGGACACGGCTGGTGGGTGAGAACCGCCTTGAGCTGTTAATGTTTTATCTAGGTTCTAGCCAACCTTTTGCCATCAACGTTTTTAAAGTCCGCGAAGTTATCAAGGTGCCTAAGCTCAACCAAATGCCGGGCTCGCATCCTAATATTCGTGGCGTGGCGATGATCCGAGGTAAATCGATCCCAGTGATTGACTTACGCCAGTCGATTGGTATGGGAACCATCGGGATGTCTGATGAGTGCAACGTCATCGTGACGGAATACAATCGCACTATTCAAGCCTTCTTGGTGGGTCAAGTGATTAATATCAAGAATATGGGCTGGGATGAAATCATGGAGCCGCCGGCAAGCTCAGGCCGTAATAACTACCTGACCGCGATTACTCGCCAAGACTTTGATGGACAAACTCGTTTGGTTGAGATTGTCGATGTAGAAAAAGTCTTGGCAGAAATTGTCGCCTATGAAGTTGGTGTGTCGGAAGATGTGCTTGATCCGCAAATTACGCCTTACATGGCTGGACAGCGTGTATTGGTCGTGGATGACTCATCGACGGCACGAGCGCAGGTTAGTGAAACACTGTCGCAGTTTGGCGTCGAGTGCATCATCAAGAAAAACGGTGCTGAAGCATTGAATTTGCTGAAGAGCTGGTGCGATGAAGGCAAAAATGTCAGTGACGAAATTTTGCTGATGATCACCGATGCAGAAATGCCAGAAATGGATGGCTACAAACTGACGCACGAAGTGCGTTCTGATAGCCGAATGAGTGACTTGTACATTGCACTAAATACCTCGTTGAGTGGCAGTTTTAACGAAGCAATGGTTGAGAAGGTAGGGTGTAATCGGTTTATCTCCAAATTCCAACCTGATCTTCTAGTGAATGTGGTACAGGAGCGCTTACGTCAGGTTGTGGCAAGTTAAATAGCCTTGGCGTCTGAGAATACATAAGCGGGCAGTGGCTCGCTTTTTTTGTATGACATTGTGAGGATCTGGCCACGACCATTATTCGTGGGTCGCTAAAACGCATACTAGATATGGTGTTGGTTGAACTACATTTAGCGTTCGGGGCATAAAGTTATCTACCGTATCTGTGGATAACCTCGTTAATTTCTTTGTAAGTAATGGTAACACGTCAGGTAAGAGCGGGAAGGAAACCTAATTTATACGGTTTGGCTAAAATTTAACCATATTGTTTTGAGCGGTGATAACGTTTCTAAACAGGATCTGCGTTTTTAAACAGAGCCTAAGTTTTTAAATAGAGCCTAAGTTTTCAAACAGAATCTTAGCAAATATGCGATACTCGCGAGGCGAAGCGCCTGTTTCGTTGAAAGATCTTGCTTGGTTGAAACATAGCGCGGTCGCGTAACAGGGTTGGCGCGGCATAAACAGGGTGGCGTTCACAGGAGAGTAGTCGTGATCACGGTAGACAAACATGAAGGGCTGTCAGTCAGGATAGCGGTGCTTAATGAAGAAGTGAGTGCGCAAGAGGTGGCATTCTACCTTTTCGTGCCTGGCGAACTGAAGTTTGGTAAACATGTGCTGTCTGAAGACGATTTTTACTACCGCGTGCTTGCTAATAGTCGTACTTATTTCACGTCCCGCTATCACTTACCGCTCGTTCATGCCCGTCTAGCCAGTCGCGATAAACTTCCTACTGAGCAATATCGCGTCAGCTTGAGTCTTTATGCCTATCAATACGCCTTGTCACTGGAAAAAGCGACGCATGACTTTTTTGAGTCCGTATCAGGGCTTGATGACGCTGATGCTCTTGAGCAGTTAGAAGATACCATTGAAATGGCGGTTGAAATTTTGCGTCGTTTACGCCGCTATAAACCGCAAGATACCAAACTGCTCAAGTACTATCATAACATTGATAATTACTTGTCATGGTTGACGGAACAGCGTTTCCTCTCGCTACTTGCGCATATGCCACGTGGGAACGTGTATAAAACGGTCCGTCAACAATTGATTGAGCTATGTCAGGCTGAAGAGGCGCATCGACTGGTTAATCGCTATAACTCGGATAAAGCGGTGCGCGATCCAACGCGTATGGTCAATAAGATGCGTTTAGCACGCCGATTGATTGAATTTCCTGTCACGATTCGACAAATTCCACAGGCTTTGGGCAAAAATCTGAATAAGCTTGCTAAGGCTTCAGCGACCGCGTTTGTGATGCTCTTTGTGACCACGGTGATTATTCATGCTCGTCAGTATCTGGGAGAAATCACGTTGTCTTTTGTGCTTGCAATGGCAGGGATCTATGCATTACGTGAGATCTTTAAAGATGATTTGCGTGAAGCGCTTTGGCGGTGGATCCGTAGAGGTCGCCCCAAATGGCGTAAGCGCTTTATTGATCCGACGTCGAATAGGCAAATTGGACGACAGCTTGAATGGCTTGATTACCTTGACTATAACACCTTACCTGATGAGGTGAAAAAGCTACGCCGTGGTAAATTGCGTCAGCGAGAAGAAGCGGTTGTACGACTTAAGGTAAAAACACAACTAGAAACGACCCGTTTTTTATCGGGATACGACACCACCAGAGATGTATGGAAATTTGACTTTCGCTCTTTTTCTCGGTTAATGGACCGCGGTAGCCAACGCTTGTATCGCCTTAATGAAGGACAAGTGCTAAAAGATTCGGTGGAAAAACGGCATCAATTTAATCTGATCAGCTGCCAACGGATTAAAGGTCAGTCAACCGTTTATCAGCGCTGGAAAATCACAGTAAATAGGTCAAAAGTTGTTGATATTGAAGAGGTTTTTGATTGATTGCTTGGAAAGTAATACGTTCTTCTGGTTCAGGTAGTCAATACAAAATGCATAAAAGTCTATTGCTGATAGGGGTTTGGCGAAAAAATAACCCTGAAACTCATCGACCCCCATTTGCTGAAGGCTGGTTAACTGCTCCCTAGTTTCAACTCCCTCGGCGACCACATGGATACCAAGTTGGTGGGCCATGTGGCAAATGGTATCAACGAGCACTTGCTGTCGTGTTATATCTGCCATGCCAGTGACAAATGAGCGATCGACTTTGACTTTGTCGAAGCTTAAATGATTGAGCACTGCCATGGACGACCAGCCGGTTCCAAAGTCGTCAAGCGCGATACGGATCCCGACATCACGAAGCTGGTTCATCAAAAGACTGAATCGACCGATATCATCAATGGTCATTGTTTCTGTGACTTCAAAAATGAGTTGTTTGCGTTGTTCTGGGTGTTTGGCGAAAATCGTTATTACATCAGCAATTAAAGACTCATTGAAAAATGAATCGGAAAGGTTAACGGCGATATCAATATGCGTATTGATACTTTGCCATTCTGTATTGAGCGCGAGATGAACTTGTTGCAGTATCCACGTACCTAAGCGCTGCCCGAGCCCTGACTCTTCGGCGACATTTACGATAAGTTCCGGGTTAATTGGCCCGTACTCAGGATGATGCCAGCGAACTAAAGCCTCGCAACCTAATCGATTTGGATCCGCCGATACAATAGGCTGAAAAGCGACATAAAGTGCATCTTGGTATGGGTCTATCAAGTGGGCCTTTAATTCATCGCGGAGCCTACGACGTTGTTGCGCTTCTTGTTCATACTCCGTTTTAAAGGTGTCAATACTGTCTTTCGTGACAGGCGCTTGTTTGGCTCTCATTAAGGCAAGGTCAGCGTTATTAAGCAACTCATTGGCAAACTGCCAGTGACTGTTTCCTGAGTGGGTATCAACATCAAGACTTTTTGCGATACCTATTGCCAAGGACAATCGATGGCCTGGATAAATACTGTCAATAGCACGACGTAGTGAGTCACATAATGGTTGGGTGAAAAAGCTGAGATGACGACCATCCGAGTAAGCAAGCACTGCAAACTCATTGCTACTGACACGCGCACATGGATACCCATAAGGCAAACAAATGCTGTTTAACTGACTGGCAAGTTTTGTTAATGCCTTATCCCCTTGCTCATACCCCATCAAATCGTTGATGTCTTTAAAACGACGGATATCTATCAACAGTAAGGTATGTATACGGTTTTGCTGGACCGCTTTATACAGGCAGTCCAGAAGATAGTTTCGGTTGGGTAAGCCGGTGAGGCGATCCTGCCACGCCAATTCTTGTTGCTTGCTGCTATTGCGATACAGGCGAAACGCGAAAAAAATCAATACTAATGTGAGTATGAACATTGCAGCGTACATCACTTTGATTTTCTCATCGAGAAATGCGCGCTGTTCGATGGAGGCTGGACCCGTAAAGTTATTCACCATCAAGTTACGAATTTGGGGAAGCACAATGTCTATTTCATTGAGCAAATTTTGAAGCCGTTCTCGATCACCGTTTAACACAGCCTGCTCATGCCGTTGAATGAGTCGAAAAGCGCGCTCCACAATAGGTTGGGCATTGAAAGCGCGTCGCATTGCCGCTGTTTCTTGACTACTTAAAAATGTATCGTACCGACTCCATAAGATGTCATAGGTAAGAAGCAGTGATCGTCTTGGGCTTGAATCCTCGACAAGATAGAGTGCCAAGTCATTTCGAAACTCGAGGGTCTCTAATTCCATTTGGGCAAGTGCCCAGGCAGACAGCTGGGTATGAAGTGTTTGTTTCGTATAAGCTTGATGAAATTGATAAAGCGCCGTCGCGGTCAAGAGTAGAGCCGTGAAGACAAACATAACAAAAGCAATAAGAGGGCGCTTTACCATTCGACTTTGTACCTCATCAACTCTCTATCTCAAGTGGTGTTATCGGCTGTTTTTCGCCGCATTGTGCTTTTTAATATAGGCGCTGGACGCTACTCTTTTAACACTTCAACACGATTGACTTGCCATGCCATTCGGCTGTGTAGTACTTCATTTTCAAGTTGGCTAAAGGCCGAGAGTGGATAGATAACCCAAATGGGACCTTTGTCTCGAACCCGCATCCAGTCGCCATTCTTTTTAATCGCGAAGATGGGATTATATTTTTTGATATCGTCTCTCGGAATTGTCGCCCAATAATCATTCAGCGCATAGGCTTTGAGGCTATGTGCGGGCTTATTCACCGTTTCTAACAGTTTTTGGGCAGAGACACCAAGAAAAACCTGTTCTCCTTCGGTCCATGGCGTTTGTGTTTTGATCGTGCGATCCGCCAGCTGAATGAGTTGTTCACGGGTTAGCGTTTGTTTTGCTACGTCACCGGATATCTTCAGCATTGGCGTAGCTTCAACACGTGATGCTAGCAATGCCAAGAATACTGTCGCTATCAAAAGAAAGTGTGTGCTGCGCTTTTTATGCGACTGTGTCGTTGCACTCTCGATGGTTACCATGTTGTTCCTTCCTTGTGCTGTTATTTTTTAAACCTAGCTTGAGCGGGTAACTTCCTCAAGAAAGTACGGATAAATCGCTAACATGCCCTCAGTTATTATATAGAACGTAATAGAATATAATTCTGTTAAAGTTTTTATTTGTGCGGGTATTATCATGTCATTATGTTTTATAGTCGTGATAATGACTTATATTTTCCATTTTAACGATTTTTTATACCAATAAAGAGCTCTGACATGAGAAATCCTCATTTTTCTACCCTTGCTGTTCATGGTGGTGATCAAACCGACAAAGGTCACCATGCGGCTTTTACTCCGATTTATACCGCCAGTAGCTTTATTCAGCCCGATCTGAGCCATCAAGCAGACTTTGGCTACTCCCGTGTTGGCAATCCAACACGATATGCTTACGAGAGTGCGTTGGCGGCGCTCGAGCAAGGCTGTTATGCGACCGCGACGGCCTCGGGGATGGCTGCGACAGCCTTGGCCTTAGAACTGCTACCCGCAGGCGCGCACATTATTGCGATGCGTGGTGTGTATGGGGGTACACATCGCTTGTTCGACAAACTCCGCGCCCGCAATAACGGACTCAGTATCGATTATGTTGATCTCAATGACTTGGACGCCGTGGCGGCAGCCGTCAAACCAAGTACTGCCATGGTTTGGATTGAAACTCCGACGAATCCCTTGTTAGAACTGGTTGATATTGCTGCGATTTGCCAGTTTGCCCGCGAGCATGCCTTATTAACCTGTGTGGATAACACCTTTGCGACCGCCTGGAACCAAACGCCACTGAGCTTGGGGGCGGATATTGTGATGTTGTCGACCAGCAAATACATTGGTGGGCATTCTGACATGATTGGCGGCGCGCTGGTCACCGCAGATGAAACCTTGGCGAAAAAAATTGATTTTGCCAAAACCACGGTCGGCGCAATTGCCTCACCATTTGATGCTTATCTCGCGTTACGCGGATTAAAAACGCTCGATCTGCGTATGCAGCGTCAATGCGATAATGCGCTAAACGTTGCGACCGCGCTGGAAAACCACCCTGCCATTGAAGCGGTTTTCTATCCGGGCTTACCGTCACACCCGCAACATGCGCTTTGTCAGACGCAAATGCGCTCAGGGGGAGCAGTCGTCACCATTCAGTTAAAAGGCACGCGGGTCGAAAGCGAGCGATTTTTAAGCCGCTTACGTTACTTTATCTTGGCGGAATCGCTGGGTGGTGTGGAAAGTATGATTAACCATTCAGCGTCCATGTCTCACGGCTCCATGAGTGAAGAGGAACGCGAGGCGATGGGGGTTTTCGATACCACCTTCCGGCTCTCGGTCGGCATTGAAGACAGTCGTGACTTGATTGATGATCTCCTGTATGCGCTCGATCAGGAGGCATCATGACCGATTATGGCGTCTGGACGGTGGTGACGCCCCTGGTCACGATTGTGCTTGCGGTGGTCACGCGTCAGGTCATTCTGTCGCTACTGACAGGGGCGATGGTGGGTTATACCGTGATCGCCAATTTCAATCCATTCGCTGGCGTCGCCAAGGCACTGGATAGTTATATTGGTGTGTTTGCCAGTGCGGGAAACACGCGCACCATCTTGTTTTGTTTTATGGTGGGTGGATTAATTCGTCTTATCCAAGTCACTGGTGGCACGCGGGCCGTGATTCATGCGCTCACCGAGCGTGCTCAATTGGTGAAAAATCCGATTGCGGTGCAGTTGCTCGCGATGGTCACCACCATGCTGATTTTTATTGAAAGCTCCATTTCCATTATGTCAGCGGGGACGGTGAGTCGTGATTTAGCCGATCACTATCGCGTCTCTCGCGAGAAGCTCGCCTATGTGATCCAGTCATCCTGCGTCGCGACCTGCTCTAGTGTGATGATCAATGGTTGGGGTGCCGCGATGATGGCGATTATCGGCGTGCAAGTCAGCAAAGGTTATGTTGAAGGGGAGCCCTTCAACATTCTATTGCACGCTATTCCTTACAACTTAATGGCGTGGCTCTCCTTGCTAGCAGTGCTGTTTTATGTGCTCACTGGGGCGAGTTGGGGGCCAATGGCGAAAGCTGACCAACGTGCAGCAGCCGGGCAAGTACTGCGTGAGGGCGCCTTTCCTATTGCTGGCGATCATCAGCGCGATGATGAGCCGCTAGGCAAAGTGAGCTATTTTGTTCTGCCGTTACTGAGCACCATTTTAATGGTGCCGGTGGGCCTGTTTATCACCGGTAATGGCGATATTGCCTCTGGATCTGGCTCGACTGCTGTTTTTTGGGCGGTGATGGGAGGGACTGCGGTCGCGATGGCTTTCTTTATCGGCACGCGTGTCTTGTCGTTAGATGCCTTTTTCCGCCACCTGTTAGCCGGATACGCCAATATGATGCCACTGGGGGCAATTATGTCACTGGCATTTTTGATGGGGGATTTATCGGCTGATTTGCATACGGGTAATTATATTACCCAAGTGATTGATGGCATTTTGCCTGCGGGATTATCAGCCGCTTTTGTCTTTGTGATTGCCGCTATCATGTCACTGGCGACCGGGACCTCGTGGGGCACGTTTGCAATCATGATCCCGATAGGTATTCAGGTTGGCGCTGCGGCAGGCATTGACCCGCACTTGATGATTGGCGCATCGATATCTGGGGCGATTTTTGGCGATATGACGTCACCAATCAGTGATACCGGCATTGTTGCGTCGATGGCAACAGGCAATGATCACGTTGATCATATCCGTACGCAATTTCCTTACGTTATGGTCGTGGGAGCTGTCAGCACAGTGGCATTTGCGGTCTTAGGGAGTATTTAAAGAGAGACTCCCCAAGCGATGGCGCGGGCGGTTGAATAACCTCAATGCAAGCGTTGTTACTGCATTGAGGCGAAAAGGCAAGCAGGGGCGTTGTCACCAAAAAAGCCCCCTCTAAACGATTGGCTAGATCTTGTTGATGATGGGTGCTGTTTGCTGATTTAAATACGCGATAATGTCATCCGATTCGTACATCCAGCGCGTGTCTCCAGCATCATCTTCGATACGCAAACAGGGCACTTTAATACGGCCACCACCTTGCTCAAGCGCTTGCCGTGCGGCCATATCACGTTTGGCATCTTTGACCGCCAAAGGTAGCCCTAGTTTGCGACTCGCCTGACGAACTTTGACACAAAACGGGCATGCAGCAAATTGATAGAGCGTGAACTGTTCTGACAACCGCTCAAGTGCTTGTGTTTGTTCGGCACTTAACTTGGGAGACTTAGGTTTGGTTAAGGCCTCGACAACGAGAATAATTTTTCCAAGGATCCAACGAATAACGCCCATATAACCTCCATGCGTTCAATAAAGCCAGAGTGTAACACGCCAAACACGTTTGCTCATCGTTAACATATTGTTCCTGTATGGAAATAAAGTGTTTCTACCTGAGTACAGAATCGCGTTGTGCCTCTCGATCGCGCTGTTAGACTATGCATGCGACAACCTCACGATAAAAAGCAAACGATTACGAGTACCCTATGATACTGCAAGCTATTGACTTCCAAGCACCGAATGCGGAGCAAGCATTTGTTGAATCTTTACGTGAAACAGGCTTTGGCGTTCTTAAAAACCACCCGCTACAACAGCAGCGAGTCGCTGATATTTACCAAGAGTGGGAAGGCTTTTTTAACACCGAGGAAAAGCACGATTTCACCTTTAAGTCAGACACGCAAGATGGCTTTTTCCCCGCTAAAATTGCGGAAACGGCGAAAGGCCATACCAAGCGTGATCTAAAGGAGTTCTTTCATTATTACCCTTGGGGGCAGTGTCCTGAAGCGCTTGTTGATAACCTGCAATCTTATTATCAACAAGCGACCAGTTTAGCTGAAACCTTGTTGTCTTGGGTTGAGCGTCAATCGCCTGTCAGCGTCAGTGAGCACTACTCACAATCACTGTCGAGTATGATTGCGGGGAGCGAACAGACGTTACTGCGCGTATTACATTATCCGCCGTTAAACGGTGATGAAGAACTAGGTGCAATCCGGGCCGCCGCGCACGAGGACATTAACTTGCTCACTATCCTTCCGGCGGCGAATGAGCCGGGCCTGCAGGTGAAAGCCAAAGATGGTAGTTGGTTGGATGTACCGTGTGATTTTGGCAATTTGATTGTCAATATTGGTGATATGCTGCAAGAGGCATCGGGCGGCTATTTTCCATCAACCACCCATCGCGTGATAAACCCTGAGGGGGCAGATAAAACTAAAGCACGTATTTCCTTACCACTGTTTTTGCATCCCAAACCAGAAGTGGTGTTGTCTTCTCGCCACACTGCGAAAAGCTACTTAATGGAACGTCTGCGTGAGCTGGGCGTGATTTAACCTTAGGCCTCCAATAGCTGCCGAGATAAGATATTGCCTCGGCAGCGTTAAAACCCTATCGTTCGTCCTGATACGGTCACCTAAAACAAGTACGAGCATAGTTTTAAGGGGAAGGCGTCAGTTTCAATAAACTCCCGTTACTTCTGTCTGTCAGTAACAATATACTGCCATCGTTTGCTTGGATAACATCACGAATACGACCAAACTGACCATCAAGCATCCGCTCCTCATGAATCACTTTGCCATCTTCCAATACTAGCCTGACTAATAGCCCAAATTTTAAAGAGCCAAGCAGCAGGTTGCCTTGCCACATTGGGAAGCGATCACTGTCAACCATGATCATGCCTGACGGTGCAATTGACGGATCCCAATAATAAACCGGTTGGCGCATCCCTGGTTTTGATGTCCCCTCTCCGATTTGTGTGCCCAGTCCATAGTTAACGCCATATGTTATAGTCGGCCAGCCATAGTTTTCACCGGCGAGGATAACGTTGAGTTCATCGCCACCTTGGGGACCGTGCTCATGTGCCCAAATACGTGTGCCTGTGTTATCGAGGGCGATGCCTTGGATATTTCGGTGCCCGAAGCTAAACACCTCCGCACGTTTGTCATCCGCCTGTAGGAAGGGATTACTCTTCGGCACTGTACCATCAAGATTAAGACGCACGAGCGTGCCCAGATGATCGTCGGCAAATTGCGCGCGATCGCGGTGGCCACGATCGCCGAGCGTGATATATAGGTGCTCAGAAGTAGCCAATAAACGACTGCCAAAATGGCGCCCGCCACTGCGTTTGGGAGAGGCTTTAAAAATAACACGACTGTCAATGAGTACATCTTTAGACAGTGTGGCCATTATAACCTCAGTACCGGCTTGTCCTCGCTCGTCGACGGCGGCATAGGAAAGATATAAACGCTGGTTGGTCGCAAAATCAGGTGCCAAGGCGATATCTAATAGTCCCCCTTGCCCCTCTTGAAACACGTTTTTTGGGGTGCCTAAAATGGAGACGACCAGCCCATTGGGTGTCAGCCGTTTAAGCTTGCCGTCACGCTCGGTAATCAGTAGATCGCCATCCGGAAGCTCAGTGATCCCCCATGGATGAGAAAAGCCGGATTTCAGTGTTTCGACACGAAGGCTCACCGCCTCCGTGTTGATGGTTTTTGCCTCTGCAGCCCCTATTGTCCCAAGAAACAGAACGACCAAGCACAGTGAATGCGACAAACGCATTGCTCACCTCCCATTAATGTGTGCGTAGTTTTTCGTACAAGCGGTCTTTGAGGTGCGCGCGCTGTCGTTTCATGGCAGTAAAGATGTCGTCGCTGGTGGGGATTTGGTTCATCTCTAAACCACGAATATGGTGATCGAGTTGATGATAGCGTTGCGCATCGAGCTGAAACGCGGGGTCATATTGCTTAAGGTGGTGGATACGATCGCGATGCTCCGGGAAATCAAAAACGAGTGCGTGGTTTTCTCCTTGCATACAGCCTCCTGTTATCGGCCTGCCTTTTATAAGGTTAGGCCTGCTTACCGCGATTATCCAAATTTCATCGATGATAATCACGGTGATGTAGTAGGCGAGCTGTCTAGGTCTTTGTCTTTTCGGGAAAAGAGACGCGTTGACCATCGGTCTTCAGAAGGCTAATGGTGCGTGGAGAGCCATCTTCATTCAAGGTGACCAATCCTACGGCGCTGGCATTGACGAGACGCTTCGGGCCTGGCGTATCAGGGTCGCGCCGATCAATGCGCATACGCTTGCGTTTAGTGAGCCAATTCAGTGGAGACAGTGGGCTGAATAAAACGCGATCGCACCACTCGCAAAAGCTCAGAAGTGGCTCGGGGAAGCGGTTTTTGAAACCACTGGCAGTTATTTGCCACAAACGCGGACTATGGGTGCGAAATCGGATTCGAATATCATAAGCAAACGAGTAATGCACATCCCCAGATAAAATCACGTAATTGGTGGGCGTACGTTGATGACGAAAAATACTGAGTAGCGTATTGGCACTCCCTGGGTGGGCCATCCAGTTTTCGGCATCGACGACAGTCGGCGCGCCTAGCCAGGTCGCAATTCGCTGTAATACCTCGATAAATTTAACGCCAAACATGGGAGCGGCAGAGACGATCACCGCGCTATCATGCCTTAACAGATCATGTTGAAAATCCATCAGTGCTTCCCAGTCCATCAGGCCCGACGGTTTATTCATTCGTGACTCGGATCGCCAGCGACGAGTGCGTGTATCTAACACAACAAGATGTGGCGTGGTTGGTACCGTGTAATGCCAGTGCTCAAAGCGCAGACATTGCTCCACCATAGCCTGGTGCGTCTCTGTTTGTGTGTCCAGGTCGCAAACACTAATGGGCTGATAGGCGCTTTGGCGGGCGGTAGTGAGAAAGTCTTGGCCAAAGTTATCGGGCGCATTGCCCCAACCTTGGCACAACCAGTAAGCCATCAGACCATTGCCGATAATGCGACGAGAAAAGGGATTGAGATACGCGGCCTGCTCCCAACCGACGGTGATATTCCAATCATCCGTGATGTCATGGTCATCAAAGATCATATAGGTTGATAGATGTGCGAATAGTCGCTGCACACCGGTTAAACCGGAACGAAAGGCATTGAGTGCGAGTGTTTCTTGTTGATAGCGTTCGCGTTGACTGTCGGTAAGTTGACTGGGGAGATGAAGATGAGGTCCGTCTGTTAGCGTCCAAGAAACGGGAGCCCAAACCAGCAAATACATGGCGACGTGTTCTGCAAAGCTTATCAAGTGATTGGAGACGGTTTTGGAGGTAAAAATAGGCTGTGGTTGACCAAACAGTCTCTCTAAACGGCCGCCCTTTTCCGCGCGCTGGCTAGGGAGGAGCTTGCCACGTTGAACATAGCTGTCAGGATGTGTATCCAAGGCACGGCAGTCGACAATGGGCGCGGCCTCGAAATACTCATTTTTAAGACCTAATACGGCAATTAACCGGCGAATACGCTGCAGCATCGGCGTGGCGACGTCATCGGCGTAGATTTGATCCCCACTCATAATCAACATATTGGGCCAGTGTGGTATGGGGGTCGTGGCCAAATGTTGGTCGAGAGTGACGAGGGCATCATCGCAGCGATGGTGGGGATGTCGGCATGAGCCATGTGCGATGTGGGTGGCTTTTGAGGGAATACAAAAAGAGGGCGCTTGCTCGTTGTCATACAAGATATCCGGTTGGATGTCCGCCATTCCCCTGTGGTTGATCTGTATATCGTATGACAACGGGAGATCGACGGGAAACCCATGAGCCGACCGGAAATGATGAAGCACGACCCACGCACGCTCGCCAAGACGAAACCAATGTCCGGCTGACAATGGCATGGATGCTAATATCTGGTTGTGCTGATAAACTGACACGGTGCCATCTTCGGGCTTTTGTGTTAGCACTGACCATAACGTCACTTCATGCTGTGTCGTACGCCGTAGCATGGGGCCGGCAATAAAGAGTGGGAGCGATGCGTCTTTATCCAATGTCTCTGGGTCCTCGAAATCAGCTACTGGGCTACTGGGTTGTATATTTGTACTTTTACCTACGTGAGTGCAAAGAAGATAGTTTAATCGTCTGATTTGTTGCCTTTTTAGCCATTCGAGCCGAGTATGTGGGGATTTATTGAAAAAAGGGTTGCACCGAGATAATGGATTGCCTATCATCTCGCTCGTTGTCGAAAAAGACAATTCCCCCATAGTTCAGTTGGTAGAACGGCGGACTGTTAATCCGTATGTCACTGGTTCGAGTCCAGTTGGGGGAGCCAAATTTAGAGAAAGCGCTAGTCGAAAGACTGGCGTTTTTTTTTTGGCTTTTGTCACGTATTGTCAAACGCCACGCTAGGTAGCGTGGCGTTTGCACTTTCTGCCATTAATTTTGCGTTATGTATAGATTACGGGTGTACCGCAATTTATTCGGGTTCTCAACGTTATAACCGCCTACTTTAGGGCTTTTAATCACACTACGTGTGTAGAAGTACAGCGGAATGGCTGGCATGTCGCGAGCAAAAATACGCTCGGCTTCTTGATAGTAATCGTTGCGTTTTTCCGGGTCGACGACCGTCAAAGCCTGATCCAGCGCGTGATCATAATCTTTATTCCCCCAACTGGTTTTATTCATACCGTCACTACTGAAATAGCTCAAGAACGTCGATGCTTCGTTATAGTCACCAATCCAACCGTCTCGGGCGACATCAAAATCTTTTTGCAGCACTTTTTGTAAAAAGGTTTTCCACTCTTGGTTGGCTAAGTTGACATCAACCGGGAGGTGGCGTTTCCACATCGAGGTTACTGCCAGTGCCAGTTTTTTGTGTGACTCCATAGTGTTGTAAACCAGTTCAAACTCCAGTGGATTGTCTTGCGTAAACCCGGCTTCCGCCAATAAGGATTTGGCTTTTTGATAGCGCGCATCCTGACTCATTTCCGCCCATTCAAGCTTGGGTGCCTCAAAGTGGTTAATCGCTGGTGGGGTAGCGCCATACGCAGGAATTTGGCCTTGGCCGAGAATAATATCGGTGATGATGTTTCTATCAATGGCATAAGATAAGGCTTTGCGCACTCTGACATCGTCAAAAGGGGCCTTTTCGGTATTAAATAAGTAATAATAGGTTGCCAAAGACGGCATGGTGATCAATTCATTAGGGCGTTCTTTTTTGATTTGATCATACGCTTCCAAAGGGAAGCTCGAGGTGATATCGATCTCGCCGGTACGATAACGGTTATATTCAGCATTGACATTACTTGATGCAACATACGAAGTCTTATTAATCACTGTTTCTTTGTCGTTCCAATAAAGCGGATTTCGCTCAAGATCAATGCGCTCATTAATGACCCAGTTAGTGAGATTGTAGGCACCCGAGTTCACCATATTGTTGGGGCGAGTCCAGCTGTCACCAAACGCTTCAAGCGCATGCTGTGGTACTGGATACGTTGATGAGTGAGTCAGCATATTGGGGAAGTAAGGCGTACGACGTTCCAGGGTAAACTCAACCGTGTGATCGTCAATGGCTTTAACCCCGAGTTGCTCTGCTGGCTTTTCGCCGTCAGTGATCGCTTTTGCGTTCTGAATATTGGCGGTCCCTAAATACCAAGCGTAAGGCGCACCTGTAACAGGATCGACGACGCGTCGTAAGGTAAAGATAACGTCGTCGGCCGTTATAGGCTCACCGTCTGACCATTTCGCATCACGTAGATGAAACGTATATTTAAGTCCATCGTCACTGATTTCCCAGTCTTTCGCCAGGCCGGGCACAACCTCGCCTTCTGGATTACGAATCATTAACCCTTCAAATAAATCGGAGATAATTTTATTGCTGGCGGTATCGCTGGATTTGGTCGGGTCTAGTGTTGGTACTTCACCGGCGACGCCCCAAATGAGGGTCTGTTCATTAGCGAGGGTGACATTCTCTGGCACTTGGGCGGCAAACGCTGAACTGCATAATGTTAACGCCATGGCACTGGCGAGTATCTTGATTTTCATAAGCCTTCCTTGGTTGAGTGTTTTGTTAATAAATCTTAACAATCAATAGATTAACCCTAATTGCTGATGAAATAAAACCTAGATGAAAGAAATATGATGCGCGTTGGTGACAGCAATAAAAGGTGACACCTCGCGAGCAGCATTAAACAGGGGTTTAAGCGATTAAAGCAGCATGATCGTTGGTCTTCCTGGTGTTTGTATGGCTAAGTTGTCATGCTTTTAGCATAGAAACACGATGACTTGCTAAGCTCGTTGGATTATGCGAGCCTCAAACATTCATCTTAAATCAAATAAAATCAAGGCAAGGAACTGCTTCTGACTGTTACAAGGAGAGTAAAATGAAAGTGTACGGACATCCGCTGTCAATAAATGTTCAGAAAGTGATGTGGTTGATTGAGGAGCTGGATTTAAGTATTGCGCTAGAAGAAGTCGATATTCGTCATAGCCATCGTGACGCACAAGCCATCGCTGAGCGTTGTCCGATGCAACAAACCCCCGTTTTAGAAGACGGCCCGAATAGCGTGTGGGAGTCACATACCATATTGCGCTACCTCGTTGCTTGTTATGGTAACAAAATGTGGTATCCGGATTGTGCGTTTCAACGATCATGTTATGAACGCTGGATGGACTGGTGTCTCTCCTCATTCCAACCCGTTATTAAAAGGGCGTTATTCTCTTCAGCCTCTGACCACCCACATGCTATGTCTTCACAAGCTATGTCTTCACAAGCTATGTCTTCACAAGCTATGTCATCACGAGATATGCCATCACGAGAAAAGGCGCTAGAGCAGTGTCGTTATCATCTGGAACGAATCGATGAGGTACTGGCGGAGCAAAAATATCTCGCATCAGATCGCATAACATTGGCTGATATTGCGATAGGAAGTTTGATCCATAGCTTGCATAATGAGGCGTCTTTAACCTTGCCACCTAATATCTCTCGCTGGTATCAGCAGTTAGCTGATTTGCCAGGCTATCAGCGTTGGATCATGCAAGCAGAGTCGACTCTGCCTGCATAATACAAGCCTTAACACTGTCTTTGTTACAGTGTTTTTAGGGGGCCGACCACGCATAACGCATTCTGGTAGCCGGGTTGCTGCTCAACTTGCTCCAGATAGCGAAAAATGTTGGCGTGATGTTCGGTATGAAGCTGTGGGCGCGCTGCCAATAATGGAAAACTCATTTGAATATCGGCCGCTGTGATTTGGTCCCCACAGAGCCATTTATGATGCGCTAAATGATTATCTATCATAGCGAAATGGTCGTGTAACTGCGGCGTCAGGAACTGCTGCTTCACACCATCCATCAGCTTCCGGGCTAGGGGCCGAATAAAAAATGGCATGGGAGATTCTGGAATTTTACTGAATATCAGAGACATCACCAATGGTGGCATCAGAGAGCCTTCGGCATAATGCATCCAGTATCGATAGAGGCTCTTCTCTGTTTTTGTTTCAGGTATTAAGCTGCCATCCCCGTATGTATCTAACAAATATTCAATGATTGCGCCAGATTCCGCAATCACAATGTCCCCGTCTTCGATCACGGGCGCTTTCCCCAAGCTGTGTATTTGTTTCAACTCACGCGGTGCGAGTTTGGTTTTTGGGTCACGCTGGTGGCGAACCAACTGATATGGAACCGCCAAAGACTCCAATAACCAAACAATACGCTGAGACCGCGATTGCTCTAAATGATGTAAAGTAATCATATCGGACCGTTTTAGACTGTAATTTAAAAACTAGGCTCGGGATAACGTACGACTCTAATGCTGATTCGATCAATAATGGTTGGCAGATCATTGGGTAAGAGCGGGAAGGACTTGTCCTTCGATACGAAGATCCGGACTGATTTCTTGAATATTTGTACCGCGAATATACAGATTGCCGCCGATATAGATATCGTCAGGAATAGCGTTTATCGGTGAGTTCGTGAGGTATAAATTGCCTTCAACAAATAGACGCTGAGGGAGCGCTGTCAATGGCGTATTGACCAGGCTTAAATCGCCTCGCACCACGAGGTTAGGGGGCAGACGCGTTATTTGTGTATTGGTCAGGTTAATATAGCCACCGACTTTCATCCTCGGTAGCTGCTTCAAAGCGGTATTGGCCGCGTTAAAATACCCGCCCACCTCTAATCCGCGAGGTAGCCGTACAATATCACTGGCTTCAATATCCAGGTACCCTTTTGTTTTGAACCCTGCAGGGAGTGCTGTAATCGGCGCAAACCGCAGTTTTACGTTACCGTAATTATCTATGTAGCCGTGGAAGCGAAGGTCTTGTACAAACTGGCTAGCGGGCTCATTCATTGCCAATGTCGGATAGACAACTATCATTGGAGTGATCAACAGGCAAAATCTGACAAGAAGTGCGCGCATAAGAGTAGGGCATAATGGCTAGTGTTTGGACCAATGTAGAGCGTTTTGGCAGATATTCAAGCTGGTTGAGCTAGGCAATCATCGAAAATGTGGTTTGCTGCGTATGATTTTGCAACATTTATCTTGCAACACTTATTATGACAACGAGGTGCCAGTGAAGAGCACGCACTATAAAACTTTGCGCTTGGTGCTGGGCGATCAGCTCAATGCGAGCCATTCATGGTTTAAACAGACCGATGACTCTGTGCTTTATTTGGTTGCGGAGCTTAACCAAGAAGCCACCTATGTCAGGCATCATGTCCAAAAGGTAAGCGCATTCTTCGCGGCGATGGCGGCCTTTTCCCATGCACTTGAGCAGGCGGGTCACCATGTCTGTTACCTCACTTTAGATGACACTCAACGCTATCAAGATTTACCCGCGCTAATAAGTGCTTTGTGTGAACATTATCAGGTAAACACCTTTGCGTATCAGCGGCCGGACGAGTATCGGCTTTCGCAGCAACTCATCGCGCTCAATCTCCCCAATAAAGTGGCAATCCAATGTGTTGATACAGAGCATTTTTTATTGCCTTACGAGCATATAGCGACTCAGTTTACGGCGAATAAACATCGTAAAATGGAGTATTTTTATCGGGATATGCGTCGCCAGTTTGGTGTCCTGATGGACGGTGATGCGCCAGAAGGAGGACGCTGGAATTACGATCAAGATAATCGTAACAAGCTCAAAAAAAGCGATTTAGCTGCCATTCCGTCTCCCTTAGTATTCAGTAACGATGTTCGCGATATTTTAGCTCGTATCAAACGGCATAACGTTGCGACGATCGGTGAACCTGCACCAGACCTACTCTGGCCTGTGACACGTTCACAGGCGAAAGCCTTGTTGGATCACTTTTGCCGTCATTGCTTGCCTCTGTTTGGTCAGTTTCAAGATGCCATGACGGGTCGTAGCGATCACCAATGGAGCCTCTATCACAGCCGTTTGTCGTTTGCACTGAATGCAAAGTTACTTCATCCCATGCAGGTTATTACCGTCGCGATTGAGTATTTCCGACATAGTGATGCCATCAACCTGGCGCAGATCGAAGGCTTTGTGCGTCAAATTTTAGGCTGGCGGGAGTACATACGTGGCGTATATTGGGCAAATATGCCTGCTTATGCAGAGAAAAATGTCCTCGAGGCAAATCGACCACTCCCGCGTTATTTCTGGGATGGGCAAACCAAAATGCGCTGTTTGTCTCAAGCGGTGACCCAGTCATTGCAAACGGCCTACGCACACCATATTCAACGACTCATGGTAACGGGGAACTTTTGCTTGCTAGCAGGTATTAACCCAGATGCCGTTGATGACTGGTACTTATCAATTTATATTGATGCGATAGAATGGGTTGAGATGCCTAACACTAGGGGGATGACGCAATTTGCTGATAACGGGTTGGTTGGCACGAAACCCTATGCGGCTAGTGGCGCTTATATTAATCGCATGAGTGATTATTGCGGCGATTGTCATTACTCAGTGAAAGAGAAAGTGGGGGATAACGCGTGTCCACTGAATGCACTTTATTGGCATTTTATGCAGCGTCATCGCGATCGCTTTAGTCGAAATCCAAGAATGGCCATGCCTTACAGAAACTGGGATAAAATGGACGCTGCCCAGCGCGAGGCCATGCTTGAGCGTGCAGACTATTTGCTTGCTCACCTCGATAACCTCTAGTGTCGGTGGTCAATACCTCTTTATGGTGCGCTTACTGCCAATAAGCGCACTGTGTTGTGTCACTCTTGACTAATCACCGCCGCTATTGGGTGTTTGGCACCACTTGAATCTCAACCCGACGATTCAATGCGCGATTGGATGCACTGTTATTGGCAACGAGTGGACGTGTTTCGCCAAATCCAGAGGTATAAAGGCGCGCATTGTCGATAGACTGGCTTGCAAGATAGCGTTTAACGCTCATCGCACGTCGCTCAGACAAGCCTTGGTTGTATGAGGCTGCCCCTGTGTTGTCGGTATGGCCCTCAATGCTTAAAAAGGTTTTGTCGTATTTGCGCATGACGTTGGAAACCGCATTGAGGGTGGGATAGAAGTCGGCGGCGATAGCATCTTGATCCAATCCAAAGGTAATATTCGATGGCATGATCAAACGAATGTTATCCCCTTCTCGCACTACTTGAATGCCGGAACCTGCCAATTCTTCACGGAAAGCCTGCTCTTGCTTATCCATATAGTTGCCCACCGCGGCACCACCGATCGCGCCAATGGCCGCCCCGATGAATGCGCGTTTATCTTTGTGGTTGGAGGTGGACTTACCCGCAATCGCACCGGTGATCGCGCCAATGGCCGCACCTTTTTGGGCATTCGACATGGATTCACAGCCTGTTAATGCCAGTGAGGCAGTCAAAACCGCAACCGCAGTCAGTTTATATTTTGTTCCCATTGTGTTCTCTCTATCACAAGTTAGCGATGACTCTACTCTATTGCATGTTAGACATTATTCTTCAAGAAAGTGTCAAAAAAATGATTTTCTGCTGATGTTTTAAACACAATGGACTCCGTCGCAGACACAACTCTCAGTTTTGTCTTTTATTTTGTTTATCTTGCCTAGCAAATTGCGCTGGATCAAAATGTGACGAACTAATGGCGTGTTACAAAATGGCATCAAAAGGGGAAAGCACTTTCTGCTAAAACCTCTGTTATCCCTACAAAAGGAGTCAAGGATCATGTCGAGCACTTTCTTTATCCCAGCGGTTAACCTTATGGGTGCCGGATGCCTTTCAGAAGCCGCAGACGCTATTCAATCGCATGGATTTAAAAAAGCCCTCATTGTCACCGATAAGGTGCTGAACGAAATTGGTGTCGTCAAACAAATCGCGGCGTTACTGGATAGTCGCCAGGTTGACAGTGTGGTGTATGACGGTACTCAGCCTAACCCAACAACCGGCAATGTGGCGCAAGGCCTTGAGCTTTTGCAAGCGAATCAATGTGACTGCGTGATCTCTTTGGGTGGCGGATCGCCGCATGATTGTGCGAAGGGTATCGCTTTAGTTGCCACGAACGGCGGCCATATCAGTGATTATGAAGGTGTCGATCAATCGGCGAAACCTCAACTGCCACTGATTGCGATCAATACAACAGCCGGCACGGCATCTGAGATGACGCGTTTTTGTATTATTACTGAAGAAGAACGTCATATTAAGATGGCGATTGTCGATAAGCATACCACGCCAATTATCTCGGTGAATGATCCTGAGCTTATGCTCGCGAAGCCAGCTTCACTGACTGCGGCGACCGGAATGGACGCGTTAACTCACGCCGTTGAAGCGTATGTGTCAACCGCCGCGACACCGATCACGGATGCCGTCGCGCTCAAAGCAATGACCTTGATTCAAGAGCACCTTCGTACCGCCGTGGCTGACGGACAGAATATTGAGGCACGTGAACAAATGGCTTATGCGCAGTTTATGGCCGGTATGGCATTCAATAATGCGTCGCTCGGCTATGTGCATGCCATGGCACATCAGCTCGGCGGGTTTTATGACCTCCCTCATGGTGTGTGTAACGCGGTATTGCTCCCCCATGTTCAGCGCTATAACGCGCAAGTCTGTGCAAGTCGTTTACGCGATGTGGCAACTGCGATGGGCGTTGATACCGAAAACATGACTGAGGATGAAGGTGCGAAAGCCGCAATCCAAGCGATTCAGTCGTTGTCAACGGATGTAGGTATTCCTGCAGGTCTGAATGAATTGGGCGTTAAACAATACGATATTGATGTGTTGACGGAAAATGCGCTCAAAGATGCTTGCGGGTTTACCAATCCGAAGCAAGCAACCCATGAAGAAATTGCTAAAATTTTCATGGAAGCCATGTAATCAGCCGCTAAATCGATATTGAAGAACAAAAGGCCTGAGCGATCAGGCCTTTTTTAATCGGCGTTAATCGCTTCTGTCTTCCACTTCGACGATTTGGTTTTGGCAAGTCTGACCACTTAGTACGATCTGAATGTTCGCCAATGTGGTCTCGGCAATGTTGTGCAGTGCTTCTTTGGTTAAGAAAGCCTGGTGGCCGGTAATCAATACGTTGTGGCAGGCTGAAAGCCGACGAAATACGTCATCCACAATCACATCATTCGATTTATCTTGGAAAAAGAGATCGCGCTCATTGTCGTAGACATCTAAGCCTAATGAGCCAATTCGGCCTTGTTTGAGTGCCTCGATGGCCGCGACAGAATCAAGAAGCTCGCCCCGACTGGTGTTTATCACCATCACACCGTCTTTCATTTGATTGAATGCGTTGGCACTAAGTAAATGGTAGTTCTCTTTAGACATGGGGCAATGCAAAGAAACCACATCACTTTGCGCATAAAGCGTTTCTTTTGAAACATATACCGCCCCCAGTTCAAGGGCCTGTGGGTTTTGGTAGGGATCGTGGCAGAGTAGACGCATCCCTAGGCCGTTGAGAATGCGCATGGTCGCAATACCAATTTTTCCTGTGCCAATAATCCCCGCTGTTTTGCCATGAAAGTTGAAGCCGACTAAACCCTCAAGCTCAAAGTTCGCGTCGCGGGTACGTTGATACGCTTTATGGAAACGACGATTAAGACACATCATCATGCCAACCGTGTGCTCGGCGACCGATTCAGGCGAGTACGCGGGCACGCGCACAACCGTGATCCCCAGTGATTTAGCTGCGTCGAGATCGACACGGTCGTAGCCAGCGCAACGCAAGGCTACGAGAGAAGTCCCTGCCTTTGCGAGAATTTCAAGTACGGGGCGAGACAAATCATCGTTTACAAACGCACAAACCACCTCGGCACCTTGCGCCATTTTGGCTGTTTTGTCAGTGAGTTGGAAATCATGAAACTCAAACGTGTACGCAAATGCGTCGTTGACATGAGTAAAGGCGGCCTTGTCATAAGATTTCGCGCTAAATACGGCAATGGTCGTCATTAAATAGCCTCCGGTTTAATCGGGGGAGGTGAATGGTCTCTATCAATAACGTGATTTTGATCAGAAATAAACCCCAAAAAGTGTGTGTTTATGGTCGAATCATAGCCACTAACCTTTCACGCATCTATGCACCTATTTTTAACACCAATATGCCGACCTAAATGAGCCAATCAGAATGATTTTCACTACTGAAACACATCGTTGCACCACCAAACGTGCAGCAGTATCCTAAAAACACAATGAGTGAGGGAGTCCCCATGTTTACCGGAATTATTCAAGCGGTGGCAAATATTGACGTTTGTCGCGATCACCAAGGTATCCGAACGTTCGATATTCGCTTCCCAGATGGCTTTTGTGATGGATTAGAAATTGGTGCCAGTGTCGCCATTGATGGCGTATGTTTGACGGTCACTGAGCGATTAGAAGCGAATCTTGTGCGCTTTGATGTGATGCTACAAAGCTTAGCGATAACGACGTTACGTTCGTTTAATACTGGCGATAGCGTGAATGCGGAGCGAGCAGCGAAAGATGGCGCAGAAATCGGCGGACATCCGTTATCGGGGCATGTGGATTGCTGTGCTTTAGTGCATGACGTGCTGTTTCAAGAGGAAAATTGTCGATTGCGATTTTCCTTAGCAACGTCATGGATGCGCTACATCTTTGCCAAAGGTTATATCGCTATTAATGGTGCAAGCTTGACCATTGCCGACGTAAACAAGGATGAAGGGTGGTTTGACGTTTGGTTGATCCCAGAGACGCGGCGAATGACAACGTTCGAGCGAAAGACTGTCGGTGATTCCGTTAATATAGAAATCGAGCGACAAACCCAAGTGATGGTGGATACCGTGCGTGATACGTTGAGCGAAAAGCTTGGCCCCTTACTTCCTGTGCTCGAATCGTTAGCAAAGGAGAAAGGGATCGATCTTGATACACTTGGGGTCTCAATGCCAACCTCTCGATAACAAAAAGATAACAACAAAGCGCGCTCCTCAACGATCACTGCATGGATATGAGGGGCGCCAAGCCTTGCCATCCCTAGCTTTCTAGCCATCCCACTGTGTGTGCGCATTTTGTGCGCGAACATGCTCAAATAATGATGTAGTTAACAAAAATGTCAGTATTAAGTCATAAAATTATGCTCGAACGCTCATTTTTGTTGTGAGTTTGTTTTCGAGATGCTGTGATTATGCAAAATGGTAGTGTGGTTTTGAACGTGTACCCCTACTAATAGTGACAAGGATAATCATCATGAAAAAAGCATCGTCGACTCTATTAGGCGAGTGCGTGTCCGAGTTTATCGGCACGGGCTTGCTCATTTTCTTTGGCGTGGGTTGTGTGGCAGCGCTGGTACTGACCGGCGCGGACTTTGGTCAGTGGGAAATCAGTATCGTCTGGGGCTTTGGTGTGGCGATTGCCATTTACTGCACAGCAGGTGTCTCAGGCGCGCACATTAATCCTGCCGTTACCATCGCTCTCGCGGCCTTCCATGGTTTTGATAAAAGTAAAGTGGTTCCCTACATTATTTCGCAAATGCTTGGTGCGTTTGCGTCCGCCGCACTTGTTTACAGTCTATATAGCAATCTTTTCGTCGAGTGGGAGTTAGCCAATAATGTTGTTCGGAGTAGCCCCGAGGCCTTAGCAACCGCAGGTATCTTCTCAACGTATCCGCATCAAGCTCTGTCTTTCATGGGTGCCATGGCGGTTGAATTTGTGATCACAGCGGTGTTGATGTTTGGCATCTTAGCGCTAGGCGATGAAAATAATGGCGCTGCACGTGGCCCAATGAATCCATTACTCATCGGTATTTTGATTGCGGTTATCGGTGGCTCGTTAGGTCCATTGACCGGTTTTGCAATGAACCCTGCGCGTGATTTCGGTCCTAAACTATTTGCCTTCTTTGCCGGATGGGATTATGCCCTGACAGGCGCACGCGATATTCCGTACTTTATTGTGCCCATTGTCGCACCAATTTTAGGGGCCTGTTTCGGTGGTTGGCTGTATCCAAAAGTGATTGCCCCATACCTGCCTCAAGAGGGCCATGGTTGCACCATTCCTAACCAGTGTGATGATGAGGAGCTGGAGCTGGCTGAAACCGAGACGCAAAAAGTAAACGCATAAGTAGCATGGGCGCGTTAGTGCGCCATAACGACTAAAATATAAGAGATAGAAGGAAACCCGATTATGTCTGCGCACAAATATATCGTTGCTCTAGACCAAGGTACTACCAGCTCACGCGCCGTCGTCATGGATCATGACGCGAATATTGTGGGTGTGTCTCAGCGCGAATTTACCCAGATTTATCCTCAAGCCGGTTGGGTCGAGCATGATCCAATGGAAATTTACGCGACACAAAGCTCCACCTTAGTTGAGGTGTTGGGCAAAACGGGTATCCGTAGTGATGAGATTGCGGGTATCGGTATTACAAACCAGCGTGAAACCACGGTAGTCTGGAATAAAGAAACCGGAAAACCTGTGTACAACGCGATTGTGTGGCAATGCCGTCGTACCGCCGACATCTGTGATGACTTGCGCGAGCGTGGTTTAACTTCATATGTTCGCGATAACACTGGGCTTGTACTTGATCCGTATTTCTCAGGTACAAAAGTGAAGTGGATTTTGGACAACGTCGAAGGCGCGCGAGAGGACGCAGAAGCGGGTAAGCTATTGTTTGGTACCGTGGATACCTGGCTGGTCTGGAAAATGACCCAAGGGCGTGTGCATGTGACGGATTATACCAATGCGTCACGAACTATGTTGTTTAATATCAATGATATGTGCTGGGATCAAAAAATGCTCGATGAGCTCGGTATCCCCGCTTCAATGTTACCTGAAGTGCGTCGCTCTTCTGAGGTATATGGGCAAACGAATATCGGCGGTAAAGGCGGGACACGTATTCCAATTGCTGGGATCGCGGGTGACCAACAGGCTGCGCTATTTGGTCAAATGTGTGTAGAAGCCGGACAAGCGAAAAATACCTACGGCACAGGGTGCTTCTTGCTGATGAATACAGGGCAAGAGAAAGTTACGTCTTCTCATGGCCTGCTGACGACGATTGGTTGTGGTCCACAGGGTGAACCTTCTTATGCGCTTGAGGGCGCGGTCTTTATGGGCGGAGCCTCTATCCAGTGGTTACGTGATGAGCTTAAAGTGCTCGAAGACGCGCATGATTCTGAGTATTTTGCCACTAAAGTCGATACGTCAAATGGTGTTTATGTGGTCCCGGCTTTCACGGGATTAGGCGCCCCCTACTGGGATGCATATGCCCGCGGTACTATTGTAGGCTTAACGCGCGGTGTGAATTCAAACCATATTATTCGAGCAACATTGGAAGGGATTGCTTACCAAACTCGTGACGTATTGGATGCAATGCAAGCCGATTCAGGTATCAAGCTCGCGGCGTTACGCGTGGATGGTGGTGCCGTTGCCAATGACTTCTTGATGCAATTCCAAGCCGATGTGCTTAATACGGAAGTTCATCGTCCCGAAGTGACCGAAGTCACGGCGCTGGGCGCAGGTTATCTTGCGGGGATGGCTGTTGGTTTCTGGGGTAGTCTGGATGAGTTAAAAGACAAAGCGAAACTCAATCGTAGCTTTGAGCCTCATCAGGATGAAGAAAAGCGGAACCGTCGTTACCGTGGTTGGAAACGTGCGGTAAAATGTGCTCAGGCATGGGCACAGCTTCATGATGAGGAAGAAGACATTTAATTACGTCTAAACCGAGTTATCTTCAAAAGGCGCGTTTTCGCGCCTTTTTTTATGCCTGAACGCAGACGGGTGAATTCTGCTTTATTGAATAACAGAGTGACAACGACCTGCCTCTGCTACGTTAATCTTGGCTTTACGGTTCACAATCTACGCATTTTTATAACACTTATTCTACACTTGTCACACTCGATAATAATTTTTCGAACATTAATAGTGACCGAAAACGAAAGTTGATATACAGTTATACCCATCAATTAATGTTCGTTCGCTCATATCTGGACAAGGTCGGCTAATAATGACTACGCATAATACTCATCAAGAAGCATTACTCGATATTATCGTCGTGGGAGGCGGTATCAATGGTGCGGGCATCGCTGCAGATGCAGCAGGCCGCGGGCTTAATGTTGGATTGTACGATGCAAAAGATTTCGCATCGGCCACATCGTCAGCAAGCTCAAAGTTGATTCATGGCGGGCTTCGCTATTTAGAGCATTATGAATTTCGTTTGGTTTCCGAAGCGCTAGCAGAGCGTGAAGTGCTAATCAACAAAGCGCCGCATATTGCCTTTCCTATGCGCTTTCGTTTGCCGCATCGCTCTTATCTGCGCCCCGCGTGGATGATTCGTTGTGGCCTCTTTTTATATGACAATTTAGGTAAACGTTCGACGTTACCAAGTAGCCACAAAGTGGATCTCAGTAAAACCGGCTATATGAAAAAAGAGATGAAGATCGGTTTTGAGTACTCTGATGCGTGGGTAGATGATGCGCGTCTCACACTGCTTAACGCTCAGTTTACCAAAGAGAAAGGCGGTGAAGTCCGTAACTATTGTAAAGTGGTGACGGCAGAGCGTGAAAACAATATCTGGCGTGTTACCTTAGAAGATGCACATACCGGCGAGCGTTTTGAGCGCAAGTCGAAAGCCTTGGTGAATGCAACAGGGCCTTGGGTCAAACAATTCTACGACGATAGTCTTCATGAAAAATCGCCACGTGGGATCAAAATGATCAAAGGCTCTCATATGGTGGTGCCACGTATCCATCAAGATCCACAAGCCTATATTCTGCAAAATAATGATGGTCGTATTGTATTTGTGATCCCTTACCTGGATAAGTTTTCACTGATTGGCACCACGGATGTTGAACACAAAGCGGATCCGCGTGAAGCTAAAATTGATGATGCTGAAGTTGATTATCTGGTTGATGTGGTCAATCAGCATTTTACGCACCAAATCAAACGCGAGGATGTTATTTGGACCTACAGTGGTGTGCGTCCTCTATGTGATGACGAATCGGATTCACCGCAGGCAATGACACGTGACTATACCATTGAGTTAGAGCAGCAGGGCAGTCAAGCGCCGCTCGTATCTATCTTCGGCGGTAAGCTCACCACTTATCGTAAACTGGCCGAATCAGCCATGCATAAACTTGAGCCATTTTTCGATAAAATGGGTCAGCCTTGGACCGCAAACGGAACGTTACCTGGTGGTGACTTTAGCTGTGGTCGCGATGATCTGGCCATGTCAATCAAGCAACGTTACCCGTGGTTAAGTCACGAGACGGCGCAGCGATTTGTGGACACATACGGTACTTGCACCCATCAGTTGATGAAAGGCTGCACCAGCGAGGCAGATATGGGACGTCAGTTTGCAGATGGTGTTTATCAAGCTGAGCTAAATTATCTCATTCAACACGAGTTTGTGCAGCATGTTGAAGACGCGCTATGGCGCCGTACGAAGCTTGGTCTCTATTTGACTGAAGAGCAGGCTGATGCGATTAGCCAGTACATCGAGCAACAGCGCGTCAAGGTGCATGCACTGCCATTGAGTGAAGCGAGCTAACACTTGGTAAAGTGAGTCGTTCAGAGAACAAGATTCGATGACTAAAAAGAGCGCCGACCATCGGCGCTCTTTTCTATTGGTTGGTGTTAGTGCCTTTTCGTTAATGCCTTTTAGCCGATAACGTACTGCCTAACGAGGCAGTGATTACCATACCGATGGCGAGCCATTGGCGCAGTGCAAGTTGCTCGTCGAGAACCAATAGCCCTGCCATTGCGGCAACGGCGGGCTCTAAACTCATCATCACACTGAAGGTTTGCTTAGGCATATTTCGCAGCGCGATCATCTCTAACGAGTAGGGAATAGCGCTAGAAATGAGTGCCACCGCAATGCCCAATGGCAGCAGTTGCCACTGGAGCAGAGCGCCATCGGTGGCAACGTAGCCCGCGGGTACAAGATAGAGCGCAGCAACCGTCATCCCCAGTGCAACAGTGCCGCCGCCTGGCGCTAGATTGCCCGCTTTTTGACCAAATAAAATATAGCCAGCCCAGCAGCCCCCGGCGGCTAGGGCGTATGCAACCCCTCGTGGGTCGAGGGCATTTACGCCTGATAGATCCGGGAGCAATGTGATCACACCGCCGACGGCGAGCACAATCCAAAGGCTGTCCCGCGCGCGCCGTATTGAAAGCAATGCAACCAGAAGAGGACCCGTAAATTCGAGTGCAACGGCAATCCCGAGAGGAATGGTTTCAATCGCTAAATAAAGCAGCAGCATCATGCCACCCAGGCAACTGCCATAAACGCTAATAGCGCGCCAGTGACGTCCACGAGGCCATTGGCGCCAAGGCCGAAAAACCAGCCATAGTATCAGGGCGGAAAACCCGACTCGCAGAGCACTTGTCCCGACAGGCCCCACCAGAGGAAATAGCTGCTTGGCAAACGAGGCACCGAATTGAATCGCGCACATGGCGCCAAAAACACTCAATATAGCGATAAAAAGCGCGCGAGCCTGCATGTTTCCTCTCCTTGGTGATATTAAAGTCTTACCTTAACATAAAGACAAAAAAAAGCCGCTCCGATGAGAGCGACCTGGGATGTTAATTGAAATGTTATGCATTCGCTAAGGCCTATCGTCGCAATAAGCCGACGGGAATGTTGATGGTGATTAATCACCTTTATGGTGTTGGCGTTGGCGCCGGTATTTTTTCATTGCGCGACGTTGCTCAATGACTTTTCTCGCCTCACCGCCGACGTGCTGTTCACCACGTTCTCGTGCAAGACGGACTTGGTACTCTCGCTCTCGAAACGCTGCCTTTTGGGCGTCGGTGTGTTTGTCAATGCATTTAGGGCAAGAGACGCCTTGCTCATAGTGTTCGCTTTCCATGTCTGCTTGCGTGATGGGTAGGCGACAGGCATTACACATTGCGTAAGACCCTCGCTCCAAATCGTGATTAACGGCAACACGGCTGTCGAAGACATAACACTCTCCGTTCCACAAGCTTTCACTCTCAGGCACTTCTTCGAGGTACTTAAGGATCCCGCCTTCTAGGTGATACACCTCATCAAAGCCTTTTTCTTTCAAAAAAGCGGTCGATTTTTCACAGCGGATCCCGCCGGTACAAAACATGGCGACTTTTTTGTGCGTGCTAGGATCAAGCTGCTGTTCAACATAGTCTGGGAATTCACGGAAGCTATCTGTATGTGGATTAACGGCTCGTTCAAAGGTACCAATCTCGATTTCGTAATCATTACGCGTATCGATCACTAACACATCTGGATCGCTGATTAACTGATTCCACTCTGTTGGTTTGACATAAGTGCCCACGCTTTGGCGCGGATCGATGCCTTCAACCCCCATGGTCACAATTTCTTTTTTCAGTTTTACCTTGGTGCGACTAAATGGCTGGCTGTCTTCGAACGACTCTTTATAGTCAATATCCGCTAGGCGTGGGTCGTTTCTAAACCACGCAAACAGCGCATCCATATTTTCTCGTGTCGCAGCGACTGTACCATTGATGCCCTCGTGAGCGAGAAGGAGTGTACCGCCTATCTGATTGGCTTCCATTACCTCAAGCAATGGCGCTTGCAAAGACTGATAGTCTTCAAGGGTGACAAATTTGTACAAAGCACAAATGACATAAGTAGACATGTTTTTTCCTCTTGCTGGCTGGAGCGTAAATCCAGTGCATGGGTTATTAGGGGAATAAAGCAGGGCGCGGAGTATATCGAAATGACAACCCTCTAAACACCGACAGAAAGTATGGTTACTGAGCAAAAAAACGTACCATGCACGGCTTGGTGCGCTCCAACTGTTTCGCTCTCAAATCAAATAAAGCCTGTAACGGCGACATCAAAGCCAATATTTATGTGATAAAAATCATGAATTCGCGGCAAAAATATCGCTCATGTAAGATTATAGTCGTAATTTGAATGCGTTTTTAGTCACGCCATGTTTGTTTTTATTTTGTACTCTAACTATTTGTAGCTGGGCGTGACTCGCTGGCTTGTGGTAGGCGCTGAGCGATGGCTGCACAATCAAAGGAAGGAATTCGCAGATGCTTGAAGAATGGATTAATGCCTTCGTCGGCTTTATTTGGGGAAAGCCCATGCTCATCTTACTTGTCGGGGGAGGGATCTTTTTTACCCTATACGGCAAGTTTACGCCATTTCGCTATATGGGGCACAGTTTAAAACTCCTTACAGGGCAGGTTGATGATGGCTCGGGGCATGGTGACTTATCGCATCGAAAGGCCTTGGCAGCTGCCTTGTCGGGGACGCTTGGGCTGGGCAACATTGCTGGCGTCGCTTTGGCGCTCAGTGCGGGAGGTCCTGGCGCGGTATTTTGGATGTGGTTAACCGCATTACTGGGTGTGTCGACGAAATTCTATACCTGCACACTTGGCGTGATGTATCGCCACAAAGACAGCGAAGGTCGTGTACATGGCGGACCCATGTACACGGTGCGTAATGGCTTGGGTAACAAGTTTAAATGGCTCGCGGTGTTATTTGCTATCGCGGGATTAATGGGCTTTGTTCCCTCTTTTCAGATTAATCAGCTCGGCGCGGTAGTCCAAACACAACTGTTTCCAGGGGTTGAGTGGCTAGAAAGTACGGCCTTTTCGTGGGGGCTGGGTATTGTCTTGGCTATTTTTGTCGGGTTGGTGATTTGGGGCGGCTTGAAGCGGGTTGCGGACGTTGCTGGCGCACTGGTTCCCCTGATGGCTGGAAGTTATATGGTGATGGCGATTGTAGCTTTGCTGCTCAACGCAGAGCGGGTGCCGGCTGTTTTTCAATCCATTTTTGCTAGCGCCTTTTCGCCTGATGCTATGTTTGGTGGCTTGATCAGTGTGATTATTGTTGGTGTCAGTCGAGGCGCTTTCTCGAATGAAGCAGGGATTGGCACTGAAGTGATGGCTCATAGCGCGGCTAAAACCAATGAACCGGTGCGCGAAGGCTTAGTCGCAAGTCTCGGGCCAATTATCGATACGTTAATTGTATGCAGTTGTACCGCTTTAGTTATCTTAGTTACGGGGGTATTGGACCAGGCTGACGGCATGCAAGGTGTCAGTTTGACGATGGCTGCTTTTAAAGCCGCATTTGGTGCGCCTGGTGCATGGCTATTAGCCGCACAAGTTTTGGTGCTGTCTTTTACCACTGTATTTACGTTCTGGTATTACGGGTATAAGTGTTTTGTTTATCTGTTTGGCGAAACGGCAGGACAGTACTACAAGTACTTATATCTCTCATTGGTGGTGTTAGGGGCGGTTGTATCATTGGATGTCGTCTTCTTATTCTTGATCGGCGCTTATGGCCTGATGGCGGTTCCTACGATGGTCTCTGGGCTGTTATTGGCACCAAAAGTCAATCAGGCGGCGAAAGCCTATTTTTCAAGTCAGGCATATAAAGGGGCAGCCCAGGTTCAGTCTCGCGCGCCTCATCATTAAACCGCTGTTTTTGTTATAGCCGAAAGAGCAAAATCAAAAGGCTGCCTATGTTCGGCAGCCTTTTTTATCAAAGTAGACTGTTTTCTATCGAAGAAGGCAATGCTTTCGTGCGTATATGTGTTAGTCATCCAGCGGCGCACCAAACACATACTTGTCAACCAAGCTAACCATACGCCCAATCTCAGGTTTTGTAATGGTGTCGTTTGCACCGAGCTGCAAGGCTTTCGCGCGGTTATCTTCACTCATAATGGATGAGAACATAATAATTGGCATGGTTTTGTAGGCGTCTGTTTCACGTAGGCGCTTGACCAAGTGCATACCGTCCATCCGGGGCATTTCAACATCTGAGACAATGGCATCGACAAATTCAGTGATGGCGACGCCTTCTTCTTTTGATATACGCTCAAACTCGATCAGTTTTTCGAACGCTTCACCACCGTCTTTGGCGGAAATAATATTAAAGCCGGCTGAGCGGAGGGTGTTTTCGATCAAACTACGAATAAAGGCGGAATCATCGACGACCAACGCGGTTTTAGCTTCGCGTTTTTTAGCGCTAGACTCGGATATATTGACGCTTCTATCCTGAGTGACATCGTATTTTTCCATGCTCAATTCAGGATTGATGTCAGCGATGATTTTTTCGAAGTCTAAGATCATGATCAGATTTTTGTCTTTACGTACCACAGCAACCACACAATCTTGCTCGCCAGCTTCTAAAAACTGGCTAGGAGACTCAACGGCTTCCCATGAAATCCGATGAATGCGGCTGATACTATCGATCAAAAAGCCATTGGTCATATTGTTGAAATCGGTAACGATGACAAATTTGTTATCTTTTTCTGGTCGTGTAGGCACCCCCAACCAGCCAGCGAGATCAATCAATGGGGTTAGCTTGTCGCGCGATGAGAACACACCAATCATGTGTGATTGTGCATTGGGATAATCCGTTGTTTCAGGGACTTGAATGACTTCACGAACCTTGGCCACATTGATACCGTAGTAGCAAGTTTTGGTGCTACCGTCAGGAAGTTGTTTTATCAAGTGGAACTCGATGATTTCGAGCTCATTCGTCCCACTTTCCGTTAGTATTTCGTTCTTTGATGGCTCGTGATTCATGCCTACCACATTTCCTTTCGATAACAGCGAACAACGCTGATGTGAGCTTACGTTTGGTCAGTATAAGCCCGAGATCGTTAAAGCGACAATATTTGCGCATCAATCAAACGATGATCTGTGGCCTATCGCGCTAATTGATGTATCAAATACGTCATCCAATCACAGGCTTTTAACATTAGCACTGATAGTACCACTCATTGTTGTATCTGTATCGAGTTGCGTTGTTTTGGTTCCTGTGTCATCAATGAAGTCGTCGTGAGGAAATAGGAGGCAGGGATGTCTGAGTCCAGTTATCAATGGTTAGAAAGAGTGCGCGATATGCGCTTTGTGTTTGAAAAACAGAAAGCGATAGCCAACCAAGACGCGTTTCCTGACTATACGCAACGTATTGATAGCCTTAAGCGGCTTCGTCGAGCAATAAAAGGTCGCCGTGAAGTACTACAAAAAGCTCTTAGCGACGATTACGGCCACCGTGCTTTTGGTGATACCGAAATCGCTGATATTCTGCCACTGATACACCAAATTGATTACACCCGTCACCGATTAAAACGATGGATGAAGCCGCAAAAACGGCGTCCTGGGATTACCTTACTCGGAACTAAATTGGCGGTACACCAACAGCCAAAAGGGGTAGTTGGGATTGTCGTGCCGTGGAATTTTCCAATCATGCTGGCAGTCAGTCCATTGATTTGCGCGTTAGCGGCCGGCAATCGGGTAATGCTCAAGCTTTCGGAGTTCACGCCGAACACCAATCGGGTATTACGCGAGCTCATCGCGGATGTGTTTAGCCCTAAGGAAGTGGCCGTGATTGAAGGGGAAGTGGAAGTGTCGCGTCGCTTTACTGAATTAGAGTTCGATCATCTATTTTTTACCGGCTCGACCCAAGTTGGACGGCAGGTCATGCTGGCTGCGGCTGATAATTTGACGCCGGTGACCCTTGAGTTGGGGGGGAAATCTCCTGTGATCATTGATGATAAGATTGATATGGATGTCGCCGTCTCGCGGCTTATTTACGGAAAGTGCTTAAACGCTGGGCAGATATGTGTTGCCCCCGACTATGTGCTTTGCCCTGAACATCGGCAAGAAGCGTTTATCCACGCCTACCAACAAGCGTTTCGTGCCATGTATCCTGATTTTGAGGCCAACCAAGACTACAGCCAGATCGTTAACCAAACTCAAGTAACGCGGCT
Organism: Salinivibrio costicola subsp. alcaliphilus; assembly: GCF_001996185.1. Taxonomy (NCBI): domain Bacteria; kingdom Pseudomonadati; phylum Pseudomonadota; class Gammaproteobacteria; order Vibrionales; family Vibrionaceae; genus Salinivibrio; species Salinivibrio costicola. The sequence goes on along the minus strand of NZ_MUFR01000003.1, from coordinate 75,703 downwards.
AGAAGAAACACTGCAAGATGCGTTAGATAAAGGTGCGAGGCGCTGGTGTGCGCTCGATAAAAAAACCATACCGACGGCCGAAAAACGATGCTGGCCAACTCAGTTACTGACTCATGTCACTGACGAAATGCGGGTGATGCAAGAAGAGGTTTTTGGTCCGCTTTTGCCCATTGTCACTTATCAAGATTTTGCCGAGGCACTACATTATATTCAGGCACGTCCACGACCGCTCGCTTTGTATTTGATGAGTAATGATGCGGAGAAACGCTCGCAGGTCACCACACAGCTTCACGCCGGCGGCATGGGGATTAATGAAACCTTGTTTCATGTCGCGGCAGAAGATGCGCCTTTTGGGGGCATTGGTGATTCCGGCATGGGGCATTACCACGGCATTGAAGGCTTTTATACCTTTAGTCACAGTAAAACCGTGCTCACCCGTGATAGATGGGACACCAGCTTTTTAGTTAAACCGCCATACAACCGCTGGTATAAACGCTTAATGCGCTGGTGGTTGCTCAGATAATTAGGAGTATCTGTTTTAGATTGTCTTTCGATCTATACATTATTCGGTTAAATCACTAAACCTTTTAGGGGAATTGATCTATACCTTTGGTTGTTACATAAGTGTTAAAATCGATGCGGGCAACCAAGGGAGCAACCTAATGGCTTTTTCAATACAACCCGATTCTATGCTGCCAGATATTAGCAATCATGAACGAGCAATGGTCGAGCAAGAGGTAAAGCTCGCCGTCACCGATGCTAATGGCAAATCACTGGGGTATTTGGCGATGGTGCCCGATGCGCAGCGCTTTATTACCTTAACCCAAGATAACGCAGAGGCGTTGAGTTTTATCAAAACCCCATGCAGCGTTAATGCGGGCTATTATCAGTGGTCGTTTTTTTATGACGATATTGAATATGGCCTGGATTGTTTAATTGAGCCGGACAGAAACAAGTGTCGACTTTATGCCAACGATCACGCTGCGGCTGCGCCCTCATGGAAGCTCGCTTATCAAGGAGAACTTGGCCCTTTAATGATTGCAGCGCCTATCTCTGCCATTGGGCCGGGTACGCGTATCGCTGTCACGTCTTCAGATACTGAAGTACCTAATGTGTTAGTGGGCGCGCTTGATGGCGGCGTGTTGATTCATGAAGAATCTGCCTAACAAAAAAGCATTAAGAAATGTGTAATGAGCCAGCGAAACCGCTGGCTTTTTTAATGGTATCCATCCTCTCGAGAGACCGAGCCTAAAAACCAGGTTTACCCTCGACAATACGAGACAGAACCAACTCAAAGGCGAAGCGTCAGTGTTATTTGCAATCTCATGTCGCGCGAGATGTAACATGTGCGTGATTTATCATAAAAAAATGAGATGTAAACAGTTACAATTTGTCAACAACAAGCAAACGAAAATGTGGTTGTTGCATTGTTTTGCAAACAATTCAATCAATCTAATTAATATAAATAATTTGGAGTATTATTCTGATTATTTGTCAATTTATTGGTTTTTTGTGCTGCTATTTGAAGAATAGTCCAGCTGTATTTGCGTGTTTTTGGTGATACAATTAGGACATATATCTATTACATATATGTGATAGTTTAGGTTGAACTCGGTACTATGCAACCGCACAAAATATTATAACTAAGAGAGTTTGACGTGAACCAGACTATAGATATCTCCTCAAAAAGTGTATCGCACCGTTGGACCCAGCATGACACCCATTGGGCGCTTAGCTTGTTTGGAACCGCGGTCGGTGCCGGAATTTTGTTTCTACCCATTAATCTAGGAATGGGAGGCTTTTGGCCGCTGATTATTATGGCGGTACTAGCGTTTCCGATGACGTATATGGCGCACCGGGGTCTAGCGCGCTTTGTATTATCGTCGCGTCACAACGATGCCGATTTCACCGATGTCGTCGCAGAACATTTCGGCGCCAATGTCGGACGTATGATTTCGATGCTGTATTTCCTCTCTATTTTCCCCATTTTATTGATATACGGCGTTGGGCTGACCAACACGGTTGATAGCTTTTTAGTCAACCAACTGGGATGGGTATCACCAAATCGCGTGTTGCTGTCGGGTGTACTAGTCGCTGGTATGATTGCGATCATGTTGGGTGGTGAACGCCTGATGCTGCGTGCGTTCGCGGCGATGGTTTATCCGTTGGTTGCCATTCTGGCGTTTCTGTCTTTTTATCTTGTTCCATCGTGGCAAACGCCTAATCTCAGTTTACCGCCGATGGGTGAGCTGGGTATGAGTCTTTGGTTGGCGGTGCCTGTGGTGATTTTCTCGTTTAGCCATGCAGCGGCGATTTCTAGCTTTGCCAACATTCAGCGCCGGCATTACGGCGACGAGGCTCAAGGTAAGTCAGAGCAAATTCTTAAACGTGCCGGTATTATGCTGGTGGCTTTTGTGTTGCTGTTTGTGTTCTCGTGTGTGTTGACACTCACCCCAGCACAAATGGCAGAAGCAAAAGCACAAAATGTGTCTGTATTGTCGTATCTTGCTAATGTCACCCATAACCCGTTTATTGGTACCTTGGGGCCTTTGGTTGCTTTCATTGCGATTACTTCATCGTTTTTGGGACACTTCCTTGGCGCGCGTGAAAGTTTGAACGGCTTGGTGACGAAGCACAGTAAACTCACTTACAAAAGCGCCGACAAACTGGGCGTCATCGTGATGTTTTTTGCTATTTGGGGCTGTTCCGTGATCAACCCCAGTATCCTTGACATGATGGGTGCATTGTCTGGGCCTGTGATTGCGATGATCTTGTTCATTATGCCAACGGTTGCCGCTTACAAGGTCAAAGCCCTGGCGCAGTATCGTGGGCAAGTAGGTACTTACTTTATCTTCATCACAGGGATGCTTGCGATATCAGCATTGCTTTATAACCTGATGGGCTAATTAAGTATTCGTAATCATCCATTAAAAAAGCGCCCACTGGGCGCTTTTTGGGTTATATTTTCTAATCTATTATAAGCGGTTTTCTTATCCGATGTTCTCTGCGCATATCTCTCAGTTGTGACATATAAATGCATTTAAATCAGCCTTTAAAGTCACATTCATTTCTGTTTTCTTTGACTTTGTTTGTCAGCTTATGAATGAGCTCATATTATGTAACTGCTAGCCTATTACTTGTGGGATAAATTGATAATTATCAATCTTTGTTTGTGTGTCAGCGCCGATGATGAGGTCAATGTTCATTGATCATGAGGGCTGTTTATGACACATCCAACCGATACAGATCGGCAAGTGACATGGGGATGTTACTTGGCACTGGTATTCGCTGTGGTGTTTTTCTCGGGATTGTTACAATCCAATCAATGGTACGGCGTGTTCGACTTTACCACCTTGAATGGTTCGTTCGGACAAGTTGCGTATCAGGCCACGACTGCGACAGACGGCACGGTAGAGGTGGCAACAACATCACTTCGCGGTAAGGGCGGGAGCGGTGCGCGTGATGGTTTCATTTTTGCGTTGACCTTAATTCCTACCGTGATGTTTGCGCTGGGTATGATTGGTGTACTTGAGCACTATGGAGCGCTTGATGCCGCGCGCAAACTCTTAACGCCTCTTCTTAAACCTGTATTAGGCATTCCTGGAAATTCAGGACTAGCACTGATTGCCTCCATGCAAAGCACAGATGCTGGCGCAGCGATGACTCGTCAATTGAAAGATGAGGGTTACCTGACCAAGCGTGAAACCGATGTATTCACCATGTTTCAGTTCACGGCAGGCGCAACCATCGTCAACTTTTTTTCCTCGGGTGCGGTACTTTTTACTTTAACCATGTCAGACGGTTCGTTAGCGGTGACATCGTCAATTGGTCTTGCTATTGGCGTGATCTTCTTATTTAAGTTCATTGGTGCCAATGTCTTTCGTTTGTACCTCAATATAACTGAGGGCAAAGGACCGCAGCGAGAAAAGACACAATCCTATCAAGAGGAGCACGCATCATGACCCAGTCTTCTACCAGTAAACCGATGATCACTGACATCTTTGTCGAAGGCGCTAAGAAAGGTTGGCATATTGCAACAACATCAACCGTGCCTAATGTTGTCATGGCGTTTGTGATTATCAAAGCACTTCAAATTACCGGCCTACTGGCCTTGATGGGCGATGTGTTTGCACCTGTGATGGCTGTATTCGGATTACCCGGTGAAGCCGCCGCAGTGCTAATGGGGGCATGGATGTCGATGGGAGGCGCTGTTGGTGTCGTGATCACTTTGTTTGACCAAGGCATTCTCACCGGTACCCATATCGCTATCTTGGTTCCTGCTATTTATTTAATGGGTTCGCAAGTGCAATACATTGGCCGAGTAATGGGCCCGATTGGCACTGAAGGCCGCTACATCCCTATTATGGTCGGCATTTCTATTCTGAATGCTTTTGGCGCCATGTGGGTGATGAATCTTTTACTTTAGGAGGCATGATGACGTTTTCTTTGCAACGCTACCTAGATGAGTTGGCGCCTCTAGTCAATATCGACTGTGGCACCTTTCAACGAGAAGGTATTGAGGTGATTGCGGCCCTAATGGCCGATAAATATGAGCAAATGGCAGGATGGCATATTAAGCGAGTGGAATGTGGAGAGGCAGGGATTGGATTGGAAATTCGCAACCAGCCAACCCATCCACATATCGATGTGATGCTGATTGGTCACATGGATACGGTCTTTCCTCAGGGGACGGCGGCAGAGCGTCCCATGCATATGGAGGACGGCTTCGCATACGGTCCCGGTGTATCAGACATGAAATCAGGCTTGCTTAATATCGTGTATGCACTGCGCGCATTGCCGCAAGCAGAACGTGATGCATTGAGCATTTGTGTCTGCATGAACCCGGATGAAGAGGTGGGTTCGATACATTCCAGTACCTGGCTTGAGTCCGTTGCTCGTAATGCACGCTATGTGCTGGTGGCAGAGGCGGCCCGCGCAGATGGTGGCTTAGTAAAAGCGCGTAAAGGCATGGCGCGTTATAAAATTGCCGTTTCAGGTCGTGCCGCTCATGCTGGTAACGAGCCAGAAAAAGGACGTAGCGCGATTACAGAGTTAGCTCATTGGCTGGTGACCCTCGATAGTATGAAAGATCTAGAGGCCGGTACCAGTATTAATGCTGGTTTGATTGAAGGTGGAGCGGGGGCGAATATTGTCGCTGCTTATGCATCGGCACTGGTTGACGTCAGGTTCTGGGACAACAATGCTTATTGCGCGCTTGATCAAGCCATTCAAGCGCGCGCCTCTCACCCTTACACCCCCGATGTCACCATTGAATTGGTTCGCGAAGCCTATAAACCAGCGATGGTGCCGACCCCTGAAACGGAACACTTGATGGGTCTTGTTGAAGCGGCAGCCTTTGAGGAAACCGTGCCTATCCATTGGAAAGCGGTGGGCGGCGGCTCCGATGCCAATAATACCGCAGCATTGGGGATCCCTAGTTTAGATGGATTTGGCCCAGTAGGAGCCAACTTCCATAGTGATGGTGAGTATTTGCAACTCGACTCCATTGAACCAAGGATCCGCTTGCTCACTCGGGTGTTATCACGTTTAGCAGAGCAAAAAACAGTCTAAACATTGCGCGGCTACAATAAGCGGTAGCCGCGATGGCGTTTCCCATCAAGTGACCATGTCATATTACAAATTAGGGGGGAAGTTGATCTGCTAGAGTTGATCGACGCAGTAACACCACTTGTTATTTCTGCTTGCTCATTTACTATAAGCATTAGTACTTGCTAAATTATTGGGTGTGTATGTTACCAAAACGATTTTTCCCTATTGTTGCGCCGTTTCTGATGTCAGTGTTGATGGTGACATTGATGACAGCGGTAATTACCGCTGTGAATACCGGGCTGAGCAGTGGGTTTGTTTGGCGTTGGTTAGAGGCCTTTATTGTTGCTTGGCCCATTGCGTTTTCTATTATTTTTGTTTCGTCAAAACATGTTCAACGGTTAGCTCAGTGGCTGTGTAGCCGCGAGTAAAGGATTATAGGACGTGTAGAACCGTGCAGTTTTTACCCTGTTTTTTGGCCTGGTACATGGCTTTGTCAGCATCGATAATTTCACTGTGAGGCATGCCGTTAGGGTAATAAGCAACGCCTAAACTGATCGTGACAGGCTTAGACGCGTGATTAAATAACGCTAAACTCTGTCGCGCAATCTCTTCACATAAAACCCTTGCTTGTGCCAAGGCACCCTCTGCACTTGAGAAATATTGGAGTATTGCAAATTCCTCGCCGCCAATACGGGCGATAATGGCATCTTTCGGCAATAGAATTGTCGCCGTTTTAGCCACAAAACAGAGCACCTCATCCCCATGAGCGTGACCAAAACCATCGTTAAATGCTTTAAAATCATCAATATCAAAAACCATTAGCGCGATGTCGCCTCTCGTTTTATCCAAGTCATAGAGGTGTTGATAAAAATACCGGCGATTGCGCAACAGCGTTAATGAGTCGGTAATGGCTTGATCTTGAAGCATATCGTTGGCTGTTTGTAGCGCGCGCGTTTTTTGTTTGACCGTTCGCTTAAGTAAGACAATGTAACTGGTAACGATAAAAATACTGATAGCGACTAAAGCAGGAAATAAATGTGTAGGGTAAACCGTTTCAACGTCATAATAGACCCAGCGATTGAGTAGCTGGCGTTTAGTATCGTCATCTAACCAAGCAAATTTATTGTCTATGCGATTAAGTAATGCCGCGTTGCCTTTCGCAAATCCAGCGTGCAGCATCTCTGTATAAAGGTGCCTGACAGGGATAAAAAGGTTGTGGTTCGTGGTGGTATAAAGGTGATAATTTGCCACTTGCAGGTCGGCCACAAAATGCTTGAATTTTTTCAGATAATGCCGCATCAAGCATGGCTTGGTTATTCGGGAAAAGCTGCAATGCTACGTCTGGAAAGTTAGCGCTCATAAACTCTTCTTCGTACCCGCCTTGTACCACGCCAATCTTATGTTCGGTCTCACCAGAAAGGACAAAGTCAGCAGACGTGCCCATCATGGATTGACTGAAAAATACTTGCGTATCAATGGCAAATAGAGGCGTGCCAAAATCCATGAATTGCAACCGCTCCGGTGACTGAAGGAGCCCAGCGTGCACATCAGCTTGACCGGTACGCACTAAATCGATTGACGTTTGCCAATCGGTCAATAGAAACTCGATATCATAGCCATTGCGGTCGCCAAATTCTTTCCAAAAGTCAATCAAGATCCCTCTGGGTTCTTGGTTGCTATTGAGATAAGAAAATGGACGCCATGCATGCGAATTAGCCACCTTTAAAACAGGTTTTTGTGACTCAGGTTGTTCGCTGTTATCAGAGTGAGCGCTGGGGCTTATCGATAACAACACGCCAACGCACAGTGTAAAAACAATTTGGCGGGCCAAAACATACAACGCCCCAGAATGCAGCATAAATAAACCCTGAATATGGCAATACATTAAGTGTGCGGTGGTCACCGCATCACGTCTTTATCATCAGTATATGAATAAATTCTTAACTTCTGGGATAAATTTGTCTCGTTTTCTTATAACTATAGGGTTATAAAGGTGATCGCGGCTGTTGCATAACACTGAGATTGTTCGGCTAGCCGCTTAAACGGGTGTTAACGCACGCAAAGGTCAATGAATCAAATCGCCACTTCTTAATGATAGGTATCGTGATCAGCGATCACCTGTTCTTTGATAGTTTGAAACGGATAAGATGCAAGGGCGCCAAACCCAGGTATGGCCTTCGCCTTAATTTTGGTATGAAGCGGTGACGATAGGCCGAGTAAAAAGCGCGTCATTGCCGCCGAAGTTGGCGTGCCGTCGCAAGCAGCCGCAAAGTGCTGACACCATGAGGATAACGCTTGCGCATCGATCGCCGGTAATTCTGGGCGCGGAGGTAAATGGGCGATCTCGCCTTGGCATACCGAGCAATGACCACAGGTGGTTGGTGCCGCATGATCACCAAAATAGTCGGCAAGGCGCTGACTAATACAGGTTGAAGAAGATAACAAGGTCAGTAATTGGTTGATGCGGGCAAGCTCGCTCTGTTCTTTTTTGGCAAAAAGGGCATACAGCGTCTCAGCTTGATCGTGAATATCAATCTCGTGGGTGTTCACGCCAAACACTTGTGTGGCTTGTTGTGTCGCGAGTGATAACCAACCTTGTTCGTGAAAGTACTCCAATGCAGTTAACGCGCGCTTTCTTTCTGCTCCAAAGCGTTGCCACAGTTGTTGGAAATCCATCTTGTACCAGGTTTTTGCTTTGATCGCGCATGCAAATAGCTGGGCAACAAATTCGCGTCGCTCACCATGGAATTTGGCCGTAATGGCGGCGGGTGACTCCACACACTGGAATTTCACATCGGCAAAGTAACTGTATTGGCTGGTGATCACGCCGGCCATTTCTAAATAAACGAGCAAGGTTTTAAGCGGTAAGAGCCGAATATTATATGTCCGTGAAAGACTATGGAGCATGACTTCCCATTGTTGACCTGCCTGTTGTACTTCTTCCAGTAACCCCTGAATCGCCATTTTGTCTGGCGTATCGCCGTAGATAAAATTCTCTAGTACATTCAGACTCGACTGGTTAGCGAGTACCGTGCAGGTCGCCTTGTGACCATCCCGTCCCGCGCGGCCAATTTCTTGGCTGTAGTTTTCAATCGACTTCGGCAAATCAAAATGGATGACACGGCGAATATCCGCCTTATCGACGCCCATCCCAAAGGCGATGGTCGCAACAATACATGGCGATTGGCCCGACATAAATGCCTCTTGTATCGACACGCGAACATCGTGACTCATACCGGCATGGTAAGCTGTCGCGGATATATGCTGGGATTGTAACCACTGGGCGATATTCTCCGCGGTCTGCTGCTGGGTGACATAAATGACGGTCGGCAAATCGGGGTCGGGCTTTAACTGCTCAACCAGCGCTTGCCGTTTTTGCGTCTCTTCCACGGCGACCACATTTAGATGCAGGTTAGGACGATAAAACCCCGTTAATGTGATGTTATTTGCCGGGATGGCAAACTTCGTCTGCATATCCTCAACCACAGCCGGCGTTGCGGTGGCGGTGAGAAGCAAGACTTGCGGAATATTTAATTGCTGTCGGTAAGCAGGGAGTTTGAGGTAATCAGGACGAAAATTGTGTCCCCATTCAGAGATACAATGCGCTTCATCCACCACCAATAACGAGATCGGGATAGGCGTGATAAACTGGCGAAAACGTTCGTTATTCAAACGCTCGACTGAAATCATCAGTACCTTGATGTCGCCGCGACGGACTTGATCCATCACTTGTTTGGTTTGTTCGGGTGTCTGCGTTGAATCGATGGTGGCCGCTGGGATGCCTTTGCGGGTCATAAATGCAAGTTGATCATGCATTAATGCCAGCAAAGGCGAAATCACCAATGTTAAGTGGGGCAGCTGTGTGGCCGGCAATTGATAGCATAATGATTTACCTGCACCGGTGGGAAAGATCGCACAGGCCGATTCACCTTGCATCACCTGCGAGATCACTGCTTCTTGTCCCGCACGAAATGACGAAAACCCAAAAATTTGCTCAAGTGCTTGTGCCAACATGCCGTCTTTCCCCTACTTTTAACCAAGTGTCTGTTTATGAACAGGCGGGAAAAGGTATCGGCTATGTGCCGAGGTTGCAAGCACAGGCGGTATGCGTGCGAGCGACCCCATTATCTTCAATAAGTGGGGTCGATCTTTTCTTAACGGATGCGAGAGCTATCACAGCGCCTTAATCAGTGCTGCGATCTCATCCCACCTTTGCTCATCAATCAACTTGGCGGGCACCATCCAAGTACCGCCACATGCCAGTACAGAGGGCAACGCGAGATAATCGCTCACGTTTTCTTCACTCACGCCGCCGGTTGGCATAAAGCTGACCGGGTACACCGCAGATAGCGCTTTTAACATCGCAATGCCTCCCGACGCTTCCGCGGGGAAAAACTTCAACGTATCAAGACCAAGTTCCATGGCTTGCTCGACCAAACTCGGGTTGTTGATCCCAGGGACGATGGCAATCCCACGTTGTTGGCAATGTTTTACTGTAGTGGGATTAAGCCCAGGGCTAACAATAAAATCCGCCCCAGCGTCAATCGCAGCATCGACTTGTGCAGGCGTCAGTACCGTTCCGGCCCCAATCAGTAGCTCGGGATAGGCATCGCGCATTTGGCGGATAGCACTGGCAGCCGCGTCGGTACGAAAGGTGATTTCGGCGCACGGTAAGCCATTGTCGACCAAGGTTTTAGCGAGCGGCACGGCATCGTCCGCATTATTAATCGCAATCACCGGCACAATGCGAATTGCCTTGAGACGTTGGTTTAGTTCAGTCATGGGATTCCCTTATAGTAAAACGCTTAATAGCGCTACGATAACAAACGCGATAGTCCCGAGCAGGGTTTCCATCACAGTCCAAGTTTTTAGCGTGGTTTTTTCATCCATTTCGAGCAAACGTGATACGAGCCAAAAACCCGAGTCGTTGAAATGCGATAAAACGGTAGCTCCACCGGCAATCGCGATGACAATAAAGCATAAATCGAGTTGAGATAAGCCGACAGTGTGCGACACCGTGGGCGCAATCAGCGCGGCTGTGGTTGTGAGTGCGACGGTGGCTGAGCCTTGTGCGACACGCAAGCAGGTAGCAATCACAAACGCGGCCAATATTATCGGCATCCCTGTATCTGACAGCATGTTGGCGAGTGCTTCACCAATGCCGCTAGAACGAAGTACGCCTCCAAACATCCCGCCCGCACCGGTCACCAAAATCACCGCACAAATCGGTGCCAATGAGTCGGAGCACAGCTTCTCCATTTTACTTTTGCCAAGCTTTTGGCCGAAGACTAACAAGCAAGTTAACAGCGTGATGAGCAGTGCAACCGGTGTTTTACCCAGCATACGCAGAAAACCAACCCATGGGTTTTCGCCGTCAACGATACCTGCAACACTGAGTGCGTTTAAGCCTGTGTCGAGGAAAATTAGCATGACAGGTAGGAGTAAGATCATCAGCACCGTAGAAAAGGTGGGATGGTCCTTTTTGTTTTTAAACATCACTTCTGTATTTAAAAACGCCTTCGCAAGGGGAATATTGAATTTCTTGCCGGCATACAAACCAAATAAATAACCGCCTAGGTACCAAGTGGGTAGCGAAACCAGTAGCCCAACAACCAAGAGCAGACCCATATCTGCGCCGAGTAAATCTGAGGCCGCAACGGGGCCGGGGTGCGGGGGAACGAAGGTATGCATAACCGCAAATGCACCCGCGACGGGTAGGGCATACTTTATCGGTGAGCCACCTAAACGTTTCGCGACACTAAACATAATGGGCATCATCACAATCAGCCCCGCATCAAAGAAGATCGGAAAGCCAAATAGTAGAGAAGCGATACCCAGTGCAAACGGAGCACGGGCTTCGCCAAAACGGTCGATCAGCGTATCGGCCAATACATTTGCGCCACCGGTGACTTCGAGAATTTTACCAATCATGGCGCCGAGCCCAACGAGCAAGGCGACCGACGCCAGGGTGCCGCCAAACCCTGTCATCATGGCCGGCACTACCTTATCGGTAGGGATCCCCGTGGCCAAAGCAGTGATTAAGCTGACCAATGTGAGTGATGCAAACGCATGCACCTTAAGTTTCATTATCAGTAGTAATAACAACGCGATAGCGCCCAATGCTATCAAGAGTAAAGTAGTGGGTTCAGGGCTTTGTGCGAGTAGTTCCATGGCTCACCTCTTCCGACCAGGATGTTTGTGTTAAACTTCACAAATCTCAAAGTTACCGGTAACATGTTACCGGTAACCACACTAAGATAAAGACAATTATTGAATGCGTTATCAAAAATGAGATCTGGTTAAAATCTCGCTAAGGAGTGGGTATGGCAATTGGCAGTGTGATTGTGATGGGCGTCAGTGGCTCGGGGAAAAGCACCCTTGGCGCAAAGTTGGCACAGCGCTTAGGGGCAAAGTTTATTGATGGAGACGACTTACACCCGCGTGCGAATATCGAAAAAATGGCGACGGGTAAGCCGCTTGATGATCATGACCGAACTCCCTGGCTGGGCCGGATTAGCGATGCCGCTTTTAGTTTGGAGCATAAACATGAATATGGCGTGATTGTGTGTTCAGCCTTAAAGCGCCGCTATCGAGACCAGATCCGAGATGGCAATCAGAACGTTACCTTTTTGTTTTTGGACGGAGATTATGCGTTGATCCTCGCAAGGCTTCGAGCGCGCAAAGGGCATTTTATGAAAACCCATATGCTGGATAGCCAGTTTGCCACGTTGGAGGTGCCGGGTGACGATGAGCCTGATGTGGTCCGAGTCGGCATTGATGCAGACATTGATACTGTGGTGACACGTGCAGTGAACGCTTTAAAAGACAAGGAGGATGCCGAATGACACATCCGACATTGATGGCAGTGACAGAGGCGTTATGCCAGCGCAGCCAACCGACGCGCATCGCGTTTTTGCATCGGACTCAACAGCAAGCCGATACCGGGAAAGCGCGTACCAGTCTGTCTTGCGGTAACATGGCGCATGCGGTGGCGGCGTCGTGCCAACAAGACAAACAGCACATGCTGGATATGACCACCGCCAATGTGGCGATTATCAGCGCCTATAACGATATGCTGAGCGCGCACGCGCCCTATGCTGACTACCCTGATCAGATCAAAGCCGCTTTGCTGCCGTTAGGTCATACCGCGCAAGTGGCAGGTTGTGTGCCTGCGATGTGTGATGGAGTGACCCAAGGCCAACCGGGAATGGAAATGTCGTTGTTTTCACGTGATGTGATTGCACAGGCGACTGCGATATCGCTGAGTCACAATGTGTATGACGCAACATTATTGCTTGGTGTATGCGATAAAATTGCACCGGGACAATTGATGGGCGCGCTGGCCTACGCCCATTTACCTACCTTATTTATTCCCTCCGGCCCAATGACAACGGGCACCAGCAATGATCAAAAAGTGGCGGTGCGTCAAGCCTATGCGGCAGGCGAAGTAGGCAAAGACGCACTACTCGCCATGGAATGTCAGGCTTATCACAGCCCGGGAACCTGCACCTTCTATGGCACGGCCAATACCAATCAACTGGTGCTCGAGGCGATGGGATTAATCTTACCTGGCGCTGCTTTTGTCCCACCAGATTCAGCGTTGCGCCAAGCGTTGACTTGCTATGCAGCGACAGCGTTAGCTTCTCAGTGTGCCGGAAGTGCAACTTACCGATCATTAGCCGATGTGGTGACTGAAAAAAGCGTGGTGAATGGTGTGGTTGCGTTGTTGGCTTCAGGCGGCAGCACCAACCATACCATCCATTTGGTGGCCATGGCGCGAGCAGCAGGGATTATCCTAACGTGGGAAGATATTGATGCGCTCTCTCGTGTAGTGCCCTTGCTGACTCGAGTCTACCCCAATGGGCCGGCCGATATTAATGCCTTTGAAGCGGCCGGAGGCGTACCGACGTTAATGGCTCACTTACATGCGCTAGGGTTATTGCATGCCGATACCTTGCCTGCCGTCGGCCAATTTAGCGACCAGCTGACCACACCACGATTAGATCAGGGGCAGCTTGTTTGGGAAACCGCCACCCCATCAACCGACACAGCGGTCATTGCCCAGCCCGGTTTACACTTCAGTGCAACTAGTGGTTTGCGCATGCTGTCTGGCAATATGGGTAACGCGGTGATCAAAGTCTCAGCGGTTGATCCCGCGCATCGCGTAGTTTGTGCGCCCGCACGGGTGTTTGAGTGTCAGCACGAGGTCGAGCAGGCCTATCAACGCGGTGAGCTCAACCAAGATGTGATTGTGGTGGTGCGTTTTAATGGCCCTGCTGCTAATGGGATGCCAGAGCTCCATAAACTCATGCCTATTCTCGGCAATGTGCAAAAAATGGGTTATCAGGTCGCACTGGTAACAGATGGCCGGTTATCCGGCGCGTCAGGCAAAGTCCCTGCGGCCTTGCATGTCTGCCCGGAAGCCATGCATGGCGGTGCGTTGGCGTCCATTCAAGACGGCGATCTGATCACATTGGACGCGAATACTGGCGTATTGACCTGCCATGCTGACTTATCTCAACGATATGTAGCTAATACGCCTCAAGCTGCTACAACCTGGGGACGTGATTTGTTTGCTGCGGCGCGTCAGCAAGTGTCTCGCGCCGATGAAGGAGCGACGTATCTATTTCCGTGATCGCTCGGTCAACCGTGATGGTTACAAGCTGCCACCGTCTGTGATGGTGTGTGGGATAGCATGCACTTTTTCGGTGATAGTTTCACCGCTTAATGCTTGAATCAAAAGTGTCGCGCTGCGCTCACCGATTAACTCTCGGGGCGTCGCGACACTGGTGAGTCTTGGGCTGACCACAGTGCCAATATCCAACGCATTGTAGCCGACAATGCTAAGCGTTTTAGGTACCTCAATGTCCTGCTGTTTACAGGCAAGTAACGCACCGACGGCGAGGTCATCATTGGTACAAAACAGCCCGTCACAATCTGGATACTGAGCCAAGGTTTGGTTAAGTAAGGTCTCGCCTAAGCTGAATGAAGAATGCTCCTCGGTGGCAACACAGCGAGGAGTGAGTCCTGCCTGTGTCATCGCGCGTTCGTACCCTTTTTGCCGCAGCTGAGTGCGGGTATCCAGACGAGCCGCCAAATACACAATCTGCGTTTTATCTTTGTTGATCATCGTTTGAACTGCATCATAAGCGGCTTGCTCATGATCAAGCCCAACTGCCATATCAATCGGCGTTTCTGGAAGCTCCATGGTTTCTACCACAGGAATGGCGGCGGTTTTTAACATTTGTAACGTACGTGGGGTGTGGTTAGTTTCAGTGAGGATTAAGCCATCCACTTGATAAGAGAGCAAAGAGGCAATTTTCTCTTCCTCTGCCTGCTCGCTATAGCCGGCGTGCGTAATCAAAATGTCGTAGCCATGTGCCTTAGTCACGCGTTCAATGCCCTGGACTAAATGAGCAAAGACTTGGTTAGACAATGAAGGAAGCACAATTCCAATGGCTTTGCTCGATGATTTAGATAACATCGCGGGCACACGATTTTGTATGTATCCCAATTCTTCAATCACCGCCGCAATCTTGTCGCGTGTCGCAGGGGCGACTGACTCCGGATTGCGCATATAGCGCGAGACTGTCATTTTGGTCATCCCGACGCGGTCAGCAATATCTTGTAAGGTGGCCCGGTTTCTTTTTTCTGTCATCTCATGCACTAGCCGAAAATGTTACATGTAACATTAGAGCAATCTGACCGCCGATTAGCAAGAAAAACTGGTAGGTGGAATTAGGTCTTTATTGAGAACGCACACTGACGATTTTGAATTAAGGCGCCACTTTACCGCGCAAAGACTTAGTCTGGCTCTTACGCTTTTTGGATTCTACGCGGCGACGTTGTGACGCTTTGGTTGGCCGAGTTGGCTTGCGTTTTTTCTGCTCCACCATCGCGCTTTTAATTAGCGCAGCGAGGCGTTCTAACGCGTCTTCTCGGTTTAGCTCTTGGGTGCGGTAGTTTTGCGCTTTGATCACCACGACGCCGTCTTTGGAGATGCGTGAATCGGACAGCGTCATTAAGCGTGTTTTGTAGGCATCAGGCAGTGACGAGGCGTGAATATCAAAGCGCAAATGAATGGCACTCGACACTTTATTGACGTTTTGTCCGCCTTTCCCAGCGGCGCGGATGGCCGTGAGCTCGATTTCACTGTCGGGAATCGCTACTTTGTTGGATAGAGTCAGCATACGACCTCAAATATTAACAAGAGGCGCGCAGTGTACATAGCATTAGGCCTGTGGCGCAAATAAGCCAGCAGGCCGAGTCTTTTTGAGTCGTTAATCGGCACTTTAGGGTAAATCAAATACCAGTGTTTGGCTGATTTCGTTGCCGACATTACTAAAGGTGATGTGACGGATATCTTCGACTTTCGCGCCATCACCGGGAGAAAGAGATGTGTTTTCAACCTTAAGAGTGCCCGCGACTTGATGCACATAGGCGTTGCGTCCTGCCTCCAAAGCGAAGGTAACAGACTCACTCGGCGCCAAGACAAGTTGCAGCAAACGTGCCTCTTGTTTTATTTTTAACGAGCCATTCTCACCCGTTGGCGTCGCAATGACGGTAAAGCCGGCTTGGTTGCCGAAATCTTTTTGCTGATAGCCCGGCTCTCCGCCTCTTTCGTTAGGCTCAATCCAAATCTGTAAAAAGCGCAATGGTTGGGATGACGAGGCATTATATTCACTATGATAAATACCACGCCCAGCCGACATCAGCTGGAACTCGCCAGCGGGTAGAGTTTGTCGGTTGCCTTGGCTGTCTTTGTGTTCGATTGCCCCCTCCAGCACCAGGCTGATGATCTCCATATCACGGTGTCCGTGGGTGTCAAAGCCTGCGGCGGGTGAAACGATATCATCATTGATCACACGTAGTGCAGAGAAGCCCATATGATGGGCATCGTAATAGCTACCAAATGAAAAGGTATGGCGGCTTTGTAGCCAACCAAAGTTAGCCTGACCGCGATCGCTGGCATGACGTACTGTAATCATAACGCTTCTCCTCACTGATTCGATGTTGAACAGCGGTGACGCTGAACAATAGATGCAGTGTAGAAACAAAAACGCCGTGCGAACACGGCGTAATCTTGTGCATCTTGTTCTAAAACATTGAACGAGTATCGTGCAGGAGAAATAGCACGCATCAGATAATGTACTAAAGCTTAAATGTTTCCATGCGTGTTTTTAAGTTATGCGCAAGATTGCTGATTTGGTCACAGGCAATCGCTGTTTGCGTTGCCCCCTCGGCCATTTCCGTTGAGGCACTATTAATGTTCTCAACGCTGCGGTTAAGCTCGTTAGAGACAGAGCTTTGCTCACTGCAGGCGGTAGCAATTTGGGTACTGCGTTGGGCGATATCATCAACAGAGACTTCAATTTCTCGCATTTGTTCGCCGGTATCGCTGACCGTTTCTACACATTGCGTAATGCCTGCTTGGCATTCATGGCTGGATTCGCGGACCTTAGTCGTGTTTATTTGCAGTGTCTCGATGGTATTAACGATTTGCTCGGTCGATTCTTGAGTACGCTGTGCCAGTGAGCGAACCTCATCGGCTACCACAGCAAACCCTCGGCCTTGCTCACCGGCACGGGCTGCTTCTATCGCCGCATTCAAAGCCAGTAAGTTAGTTTGCTCGGCAATACCACGAATCACATCAACCACGACATTAATGTCTTCGGAGCTTGTTTTAAGTTGCTCTGTTAACGTCTCTGAGTCTTGCATCAATCTAGATACGCGTTCAATAATGCTAATCGCATCGGCTAATGAACCACTCCCTTTTTTTGCTATATCTGCTGCCGAATGCGCTGATGTTGCGCCTTCTTCGGTATTTTGTGCCACTTCACTGACAGCGGCTTGCATCTGGGTCATCGCTGACGCCACCGATCCAAGCTCTTGCTGCTGGTTTTGCATACCTGACGCATTTTGAGATGAAATCGCACTCACTTCTTCAACGGCGGCAGTTAACTGAATAGTAGAATCGTTAATTTCTGATACCAATCCGTGAAGATTGTTTTGCATCGTCACCAATTCTTTGAGTAAGGAGCCAAGCTCATCTTTGGACAAGTCCTTTTCATCAAATTTGTTGTTGAGCTGACCTTTGGCAATACTCGATGCAAACGCGAGCGCTTTACCGACTGGGCGAGAGATAGCGCGAGAAAGCAGAATAGATGCAGCCATAATCACTAAAATGATCACAAATGTTCCAATGGCTGCATTTATCTGAGCGGCGGTTGCTGCACTTTGGGCTTCTGCCCCAATTTGCTTTACTAAGTCATCGTTTAGTTCGAGTGTGTTATCCAAGCTTTTTAGCGCATCGGAATAGGTCCCAAAACTGGCTAAAACGACTTCATTCGCTTTGTCAGGATCGTCATTTCTTAAAAGCTGGTTATAAGACTGGGTTTCCTTAATGTACTGATTCCACGTTTTCTTAAACACATTAAATGATTGTTTCTCTTGTGATGTGAGGTCCAGAGCTTGATAAGCTTTGATCCCAGCTTGTACATCGGCACGCCATTGGTCGAGATCGTTTAACCATTGCGATATTTTTGGGTTACCGCTGTTCGGTAGCAGTGAAAATTCATCTTTTCGGACTTTGGTGATGTCGACCTGAATGCCTTTTAATATTGATACCGAGGGGAGACTTTTGTTTGAAAGTTGTGTGATGTCTTTACTTATCGTGGATAGGCCGAGCATAAACATGATGGCAACGGAGGCAAAAACGATAAAAACGGCAATAAAACTTAGCCCTATTTTTTTGACAACACTAAGATCTTTCATCATCTGCTTTCCTGTTCATCGCGCTTATGAACTAGCGCAAAGGTGTTTTGTAACAACATTAAGCTAAGCGTAGACGATTTAGATGATAAAAAGGTTATTAATTGTGAGGGAAGGATATAAACGCGCGGAGGGAAAACCGAGGAATAACTTGTTATGAAAGCGGGCGTTAACCTTGAATGCTATTAGACCCGCTTTTTCTAGGGGATGCGTGCTATTTCTTTGTTGTCAGTTCGAGAGGACTGCATACGATTTGAGATGTTTAAAAGTAAAAATAGCTAGTAATGTGACCACTCATCTCTTCGTTCTCCCAGTGCTGGTAGCGTGCTTTACTGCGAATAGACCAATCATCGGTGACGCGCCAGTGCCAAGTCATATCGACTTGTGATTGTGTCAGGGAGGAACGATTAAGCAGCGGCAGATACTGTGCTTGCACGCCGAGACGATGGTTATCAGCAAGTTGCCATAGCAATCCTGATTCTATGCCGGTTGCTAGATTAAATTGGTTATCGCTGGCGTCGCCATGAGTTAATGCTGTTGACCACAAAGCGTAGGCATGTAAACCGTCACTTTCTCCCCACGACTGACCTACGCCCCCTTGGGCAAACCAACGGCTATCTTGTCTCTCGGTGCCTGGTAAACGGTCAAAGCCTGCACGGATATTCCACGATAGACTAGAGAAAACCCGTTTTTTCGGCGCGATTGTCATTGCATCGATCAGATAAAGCTTATCCAGTTGCGTATTACCGTTTTTATCTTGGCTGATAGCGACATCAACAAAGCTGATTTGTGCTCCGGGCACAAAGCCATCTTGGGGATCCATTAAGTCATGGTATGCCGCGCGCCATTCAAGCGAGAGGGCATCGAGACCGTTTTTTGCGGTTCTTGCTCCAAAACCAATACGTGTAGAGCCGTGCCCTTTATCCGGCGATACATTGATATTAGCTACGGACTCAAACGGAGAGGCTGCACTGACTTGGCTGCGCATGCTGAGTAATTTAGTGAGGCGCTGCGCATAGGGATCTCTAGGAAGTGCTTGATCATAAAAATCAAAATTGAGCCACTCGTAAGCAAATTCATAAATAGCGGCCAATTGCTCGTCAGTATACTGCTGATGGTCAGGGAAATGGCCACTTTTCGCTTTTTTCGCGGCTTCAAACACCGCAGGAGAGGCTTGTTGCGACATATTTAATAGGCGAGTGCCAAACGAGGCACGAAAACTCGGTGTCTCAATCAAGTCATTACTGGCTAGCGTTTTTACTGTATCTGACGGGATCGCTTGAAACGGGAAATCATCGACCAAACTTAAATCATCGCGAGCCAACTGAAGCAATGCGAGCAGTTGGTATGAGCAGTTTTCGTCAAGAAAGTAGTAATCGAAGGTCGCGCTTTGCATCTCCCACAAATGCAGCAATACACGATTTACCTCTTGCTCGGACAAGTTAAGGGGATATTCCCAAATATCTCGCGACTCAATGTCGTTATACTCGCGAACCTTACGATAATAAGGCATCACAGTAAATTGCCCCGGGTAAGCGCCAAACAGCCCCTTTGCGGCATACATGGCGGCATTGTCATCTTGGCTGGGTTCGGCAGCAAAATTGACTGCAAATGCCACCAATTCTTTATTTCGTGTTTGATCTTGTGCGTCAATTCGCAACAGCGTATGGCCAAACATTGATGAGGGATTGTTCATAAATGCCGTTGGAAAAACCAGCGTCATGCCGTCTGGATCAAGCACCTTTTGCCAACGCTCAAGTTCAGGGCAATCGAGTTGTGCAGTGCGTCCTGCTTTAGACTCGAGCCATGTAAAACGCGCGGGATATTGACACCTTGCTGCTTTTGCAAAGGAGGCATCGGCATGGTAAAGCGCATTAATTGTCGCTGCTAGCTCTTGTTGCGGGTGTGTCTTTCCGTTAGCGGCAAGGAAAAAATCTTCTGAATCAACCGTACTTTCATAGCCTGATAACGTGTTAGGTAGATAGTGAACCAGTTTTAGCCAGTATGCTTGGTTGGCCAAGGAGGGAATATTAAAGTCACTATTTTTCGTAACAGTAGCGGTCTTAGCAAACGTAGCCGTGTTGGTAAAATCAGGCGTACTCGCAAAAGCCGGCGCGCTAAAGAGAGAAAGAATGATGAGACTAAGACGAACAAATAGCGAGGTGCGAGAATGAATAAGTCTCATATCAGTACAACGATTCACGTCCAGAAACATGAAAGTGCCCAATTAGGGCACTTTCGTACTTAATAACCGCCACTGTTTGGCGGATAACCGTCAAGCGTTATACCGCTTAAATTTTATACGTTGAAAGCTGCTCGTTTTGCGCTACAACAGTATTTAGGTTGGTCAGTACTTCTTGTGAAGTGACTTGATCAGAGGTTACGATCGATGCAAAGTTTTGCTTAGCAACGTCGTTAAATGCTGCTTTGTCTGCATCTTTGATGCCCCAAACTTCAGAAAGCGTTGCCAACGTTTCGCCTTCGCCGCGTGCGATATCACGTGCTAGGTTATCCATGTTTCCGTCAATGAACATGGCTAGCTTCTGCTGCGAATCAATGGTGCCTGTGCCATCACAGCCTAGCGTACCAAAGGTGATGCCAAAGGTTTGGTTACCAGAGGTGCCGTTTGTGGTGGCGCCGAGTACTTTGTAAACCTTTCCTTGTTGACCATCAAATACCATTGTGCCGAGACCACAGCCGATATCTGAATCTGCCAATGCCGCGCCAGAGAGTGGAAGGGTAGCAAGTGCAGCAATAGCGATAAATTTTTTCATGGTAATCCTTTTGATTAAAAGTGTTGCAACTAGAGTTTACCTCATAATAGCTTCTCAAAGGTGAGATTATTAGGCAGGAAAACCCTAAAAATTTGGTGTGATGATTATATTGACTGTTTTGTATAATTTCAACGACACCTTTGAAAACGTGGGATTAGCTGCTCAAAGAAAGAGAAATAGCGAGCTATAATACTTTATGCGGGCCAAAGCACTCATAGTGGAACTGTTCGTCAGGGACGCCCAAGGCGCGTAGTTGGGTTTGGACATGCTGCATAAAGCCAACTGGGCCGCAGAGATAAACCTGTACCGTGACTGGACTGAACGTACCGCTCACCGCAGTCAGATCCATCCATCCGGTATGATCAAAGTCTTGTCCAAGCGTATCCGCGGGTTGAGGTTGGTTATACCAAATGTGCGTCTGGATATGCCTGTGCTGACGCGCGAGGTTGCGGACAGGATGATTGAAAGCATGCAGTTTGCCGTGCTCGGTAGCATGCAGCCAAGTGACGGGCGCATCATGTTCGGTAAGGCTTTCTAACATCGCTAACATTGGCGTTACGCCCACCCCGCCAGAAATTAATACGACGGGCGTACCCTGATCCACGTTCAGTTTGAGATCGCCCGCCGGTGGCGTGAGCATCACAGTACCACCAACAGCTAACTCATCATGTAAGTAGTTGGAGACCTGACCGTGTGGCTCCCGTTTTACCGAGATCTGATAATGCTGGCCGTTAGGCGCGTGTGACAAACTGTATTGGCGAATTTCTTGATGTTCAAAACCGGTATGATTAACGACGATGCCAATGTATTGTCCGGCCGTAAAAGGCGCGACGGGCTGACTGTCTTTAGGTGCAAACACAAAACTGGTGACCTGTTCACTTTCTGGACGTTTTTCAACCAACACAAAATCGCGTAGCCCTTGCCAACCGCCCACTTGATCATGGCTGTCTTGATAAAGTTGTTGTTCCTTTGCGATAAACACATCCGCCAGCACCTGGTACGCCTCCGCCCAGGCATCTAGTACCGCTTGTTCGGGGGCGAGTAACTCATCAATGGTCGCTAATAGATGCTTACCTACAATGGGATAGTGTTCGGCTTTTACCAACAAACTAGTGTGTTTGTGGGCGATTTTTTCTACTGTGCCAAGGAGGGCAGGTAAGTTATCGATATTCTGCGCATACGCACAAATAGCATTGAACAACGCCTCACGTTGATCGCCATTTTGCTGGTGGCGCATATTAAAAATATCTTTTAATTCAGGGTTGTGTTGGAAAAGCCTCTGATAAAAGTGGGTCGTCAGCTTCGGGCCTGTTTCGGCGAGCACAGGGGCAGTTGATTTAACAATATCAATGGTTTGTTGGCTTAACATCAGCGTCTCTCTAAACATGTATATTTAATGCATGTTTTAAGTTGTATCTCAAATATATCTTTTAATCAATCGAAGAATTACAATTTGACTGGGTAGTAAGAGGTACACATGCAACTAACCAGCTTTACAGATTACGGACTTCGCACCTTGATTTTTCTGGCATCCTTGCCAGAGGGTGAGCTTACCAACATTACCGAGGTGACGCGCTTGTTTGGTGTGTCGCGCAATCATATGGTGAAAGTCATCAACCGTTTAGGGCAGCTGGAGTATATTCAAACGGTGCGTGGGAAGAACGGTGGTATTCGTCTGCTGCAAGCGCCGACAGCGATTACCGTCGGACAGGTGGTACGCGATCTTGAACCTCTAGAACTAGTTAATTGCTCGGTCGAGTTTTGCCATATCACTCCAGCATGCCGTTTAAAAGACCGATTAGCGAAAGCCAAACAAGCATTTTTAAATGAGCTGGATACATGCACCATCGATGCACTTATTAACGACAATCGCGAGTTAATGATCCTACTCACCCGCCCTTAACATGCAAGGACAGCATTAAGTGAACTTATGGCAAATCAAACCGCAACGGATACCTCATCGAAACAATCTGCCGTGAATCGCAACAGTAAAAATCTGACTATATTGTGGGAGCTTATTGCGTTTATCCGCCCTTACCGTTGGCAAGTGAGCGCGGCATTGCTGGCTTTGGTTTTTACCGCATCATTAACACTCTCGGTCGGACACGGCGTTCGGCTTTTGATCGACCAAGGCTTTGCACAGCAATCACTGGTTGAGTTGGGTAATGCGGTACAGTTTATTTTGCTGATCACGGTATTAATCGCGATCGGCACCTTTTTCCGGTTCTATCTGGTGTCATCGGTAGGTGAGCGGGTCAGTGCCGATATTCGCCAAGCGGTGTTTGATCATGTGATTGATCTGCATCCGAGTTATTTTGAAACCCACGGCAGCGGCGAAATTATGTCGCGGATCACCACAGATACCAGCTTGCTGCAAAACATCATCGGCTCCTCTTTTTCCATGGCGATGCGCAGTGCGTTGCTGTGTGTGGGCGCTATCATCATGCTGTTTGCCACCAATATTAAACTGACCTTAATTGTGCTGGCCTCCGTGCCTTTTATTTTGGTGCCCATACTTATCTATGGCCGTCGCGTGCGGGCGTTGTCGCGGCAAAGCCAAGATTCGATGGCGGATGTGGGCAGCTATGCCGGTGAAGCCATCACCAATATTAAAACCGTGCAAAGCTTCGCGGTAGAAGATCACGCCAAAGCCGCATTTGGGCAAGAGGTGGAACGTGCCTATCACATTGGACGCGAGCGCGTGAAACAAAGAGCCATTCTCATTTCCGGGGTGATCGTGATTGTGTTCAGCGCGATTACAGGGATGTTATGGGTCGGCGGTCGCGATGTGATTCAAGGCACCATGTCGGCAGGCGATTTGGGCGCCTTTGTGTTTTTCGCCATCATGGTTGCCTCTTCCATGGCCACCTTGTCGGAAGTGCTGGGGGAGTTGCAGCGCGCGGCTGGCGCGACGGAGCGTTTGGTGGAGCTTTTACACGTGCAAAGTCATATTCGTACTCCCGCTACCTCACCGATTGTTGATGCCCAATCACTGAGCAATGATATTCGCTTTGAAGCGGTGCACTTTCATTATCTCACGCGGCCCCATCAGCCGGCGATTGATACGCTGAACCTTGCTATTCAGCCTGGTGAAGTCGTGGCGTTAGTGGGGCCATCGGGGGCCGGAAAAACGACGGTCTTTGAGTTACTGCAACGCTTCTACGATCCGCAGTCGGGTGCGATTACGCTGGGAGGACAAGATATTCGCCGCTTGTCCCCGCAAGCCTTGCGCCAACAAATGGCATTGGTGCCGCAGCAACCGGCATTGTTTAGCGATAATGTGATAGGAAACATCCGCTACGGCAGGCCAGACGCCAGTGAGCAAGCGGTGAAAGAGGCGGCAGTTCAAGCGCACGCTGACGGCTTTATTCAGCAATTACCGGACGGCTATCACAGCTTTTTGGGCGAGCGTGGTGTGCGGCTTTCGGGCGGCCAACGGCAGCGAATTGCGATTGCCCGCGCAATTCTCAAGGACCCACGGATTTTATTGCTCGATGAAGCCACCAGCGCGCTGGATAGTGAAAGTGAGCATGCGGTACAACAAGGATTGGCCACCTTGATGCGCAATAGAACGACCTTGATTATTGCTCATCGATTGTCGACCATTCAACATGCTGATCGCATTGTGGTGATGGATCAAGGTAAGTTGGTGGATGTGGGCAGTCATACCGAGTTGTTGGCACGCTGCCCTTTATACCAGCGCTTGGTAAAACGGCAATTTAACCCTTCTTCAAGTCACTAAGCCTTGTTTTCCAAGGCTTTAATCTGTTGGTCAATCTTTTCCGCTTCTTCGGTGAGTAGTGAGTAACCTCTGATATCGCCATTGCGTTGAGCTTCAAAGGCTTGTTGTTGTTTGGCGTCGTACTGCTTTTTTAGCTTTTTAACCGGATTCGGTTTTAGAAACGAGAGCATAGTGGATCCTTTTAGATAGATGACTGCTTTCAGTACGACATTAACCTACGCTTAGATGACCGCTTGCTGTGACTAGAATGAATACGTCACGCCCAGCGCGCCGCCAAGTTGCAACTCTGGGCCGCCGTGGAAGTTAAGCTCTGGATGGACTTGGCCGTAGGCAGTGATCTGCTTGGTGATTTCCCAATCTAATCCTATCGGTAAACGAACGCCATAGTCGTCGTCCCACTCGGCCCAGCCACCAGCGCCTACATACCAATCAACCGGGATATCGGGATTATCAAAAGTGCCTTGTTGAAAAAGATAATCAAACGCGGTGCCATCATTGCCGAGGGTAAAACGGTATTGATCGTCGATTTCCAGTACAGCGCTTAGTTGTTGATCAACGGCGAGACCCGCCGAGATGCTGGTTTTTTCTTGCGCCACCGCTTGAGTGGTGAGACCAAGTGCGAGCAGGAGACCGAGAGCGATAGGTTTCATAGTGTGCCTTAATACTGCTTTTTCAGATGGCACAGAATGTAGCGGTGTTCGGAGAACAATCTGTCAAGCGTTTGTCAGCGACATTTAAAAGTTCATACCCTTATGTCAACGTTTGCCCAGAGAAAGCCATTCATAAAAAAGGCGAGCCGAGCGGCTCGCCTTTAACATCACTCTTTCCGCGAGCGGAACGGATTACTCATCCATATAGTTTTCAATGCTAGGGCAAGAACAAATCAAGTTACGGTCACCGTAGACGTTATCGACACGGTTGACCGATGGCCAGTATTTGCTTGCCTTGTTATGGGCGGATGGGAAGCAAGCCAGCTCACGTGAATAAGCGTGGGACCACTCGTCAGCCATCAGGTCCGCTTGGGTGTGAGGCGCATTGACCAATGGGTTGTCTTCCAGCGTCCACTCACCGTCTTGCACCTTGGCAATTTCCTCGCGGATGGCAATCATGGCATCACAAAAGCGATCCAATTCTTCTTGGCTTTCACTTTCGGTCGGCTCAACCATCAGCGTGCCCGCGACCGGGAACGACATGGTCGGCGCGTGGAAGCCATAATCCATCAAGCGTTTAGCGATGTCTTCTTCGCTGATGCCGGATGCCTCTTTGAGAGGACGAATGTCGATAATACATTCGTGCGCAATGCGTCCGTTTTTGCCGCGATAAAGCACAGGGTAGTAGGGACGCAGACGCTCCATCACATAGTTGGCACTGAGAATTGCCAACTCGGTCGCGCGCGTCAGGCCTTGTTCACCCATCATGGCGATGTACGCCCATGAAATAGGAAGAATCGAGGCGCTACCCATAGGTGCAGCCGAGACGGCAAATTCGTCGCCTTGCTCCACATGACCGGGAAGGAAAGGCGCAAGGTGCGATTTCACGCCAATCGGTCCCATACCTGGGCCGCCGCCACCGTGGGGAATACAGAAGGTTTTGTGCAGGTTGAGGTGCGAGACGTCTGAGCCAATGTAGCCCGGCGTTGTCAGCCCCACTTGCGCATTCATGTTGGCGCCATCCAAGTAAACTTGGCCGCCTGCCTCGTGCACCAGCTCGCACACTTGCTGCACGGTTTCTTCGTACACACCATGTGTCGATGGGTAGGTGATCATAATGCACGAGAGCGCATCTCGGTGTTTATCGATCTTGGCTTTCAGATCATCAATGTCGATGTTGCCATCGTCATCACAGCCAACTACAACCACTTTCATTGAGACCATGGCTGCGGAGGCAGGGTTGGTACCGTGGGCGGAGCTTGGGATCAAGCACACGTTGCGGTGACTGTCACCACGGCTTTCATGGTAGCGCTGAATCGCGATTAAGCCCGCATACTCCCCTTGCGCGCCTGAGTTCGGCTGCATGGATATCTCGTCGTAGCCGGTGATTTCACACAGCATGTCACGCAGTGATTTACCCAGTGTTTGATAGCCTTTGGCTTGCTCCAACGGCACAAACGGGTGCAGGGCGCCAAACTCTGGCCAGGTGACAGGGATCATCTCAGCCGCGGCGTTGAGCTTCATGGTACAGCTACCTAGCGGGATCATGCCGTGGGTGAGGGAAAAGTCTTTGTTTTCCAGCGCCTTCATATACCGCATAAGCTTGGTTTCACTGTGATAGCGGTTAAAGACAGGGTGCGTTAGGTACGCGCTACTGCGGCGGCATGTGGCAGGGATCGCGGCAAATTCATCGGCTTCAATGTCGCTCGCCACGGCATCTGCATCGCCTTGACCGGTGAGTGCGGTGAGCAGTTGATTGACTTCTGCCAGTGTGGTCGCTTCATCAAAGCTCGCGCCAAGTTGGCCATCCAGTTTACGCAAGTTAAAACCAGCATCTTGCGCTTGTTGGTACAAGGCATCGGTTTGCTCGCCCGAGTTAAACGTTACGGTATCAAAGAAGCTATCGTGCGCGAGGCTCAACCCGGCTGCTTGTACCGATTTGGCGAACAGCGCGGTGAGGTGATGCACGCGGCGAGCAATTTTCTTTAAGCCTTCTGGACCGTGATACACCGCGTAAAAAGCAGCCATGTTGGCCAGCAAGGCTTGAGCGGTACAAATATTGGAAGTCGCTTTTTCACGGCGAATATGTTGCTCACGCGTTTGCATCGCCATGCGCAGGGCTTGGTTGCCTTTGCTATCGACCGATACGCCAATCACTCGGCCAGGCATGGTGCGCTTTAGCTTGTCGCGTGTCGCCATAAAGGCGGCGTGTGGGCCCCCGTAACCCATAGGCACACCAAAGCGTTGTGCCGACCCAATCACTACATCCGCGCCCATTTCACCCGGCGCTTTAAGCAAAGTGAGTGAAAGCAGATCGGTAGCAACCGCGACCAGCGTCTTCTTGCTTTGTGCTTCTGCGATAAGCGCACTGAGATCGCGCACTTCGCCGGTGGTGCCGGGGTATTGGAGTAGGGCGCCAAATACATCGTGCTGATCCAGCTTGTCCGTGTCATCAACAATGATGTCAAAACCTAAGAAGTTGGCACGCGTTTTAATCACATCCAAGGTTTGTGGGTGCACATCGCTGGCAACAAAAAAGGCGTTGCCTTTGTGCTTGCCGCCACGCTTACACAGGGTCATGGCTTCTGCCGCGGCAGTGGCTTCGTCGAGCAGCGACGCGTTGGCCAAATCCATCCCCGTTAAGTCCATCACCATTTGCTGGAAGTTCAGTAAGGATTCTAATCGGCCTTGCGAGATCTCGGGCTGATAAGGCGTATAAGCGGTATACCAGCCAGGGTTTTCCAGCACATTACGTAAAATAGGCGGTGGGGTATGAGTGTGGTAGTAACCTTGGCCAATCAAGCTACGCTTTATCGTATTTTGCGTAGCTATGTCGCTCAGTTCCGCCAGCATCTGGGTTTCGCTTTTCGGCGCACTCAGATTAAGCGGCTTCGGCAAACGGATATCCGCAGGAACGGTTTCTTCAATCACATGCTCAAGGCTGGTGGCATTGATCGCCGCCAGCATAGCGTCTTGTTGTTTGATATCCGGTCCATTGTGGCGAGCAATAAAATCGTTATCAGCCACTAAGCTATCGAGTAAACGCGTTTTGGTCATGATATTCGTCCTGAATTAGTCGTCGATGGCGGCGGCATAAGCATCCGCATCCATCAGATGATCCAAGTTGGTGTCGTCAGCGAGTTTAATCTTGGCAATCCAGCCGCCCTCAAAAGGTTCGTCATTAACTAACTCTGGGCTGTCTTCTAAATCGTCGTTAATGGCGACAACTTCACCACCAACCGGTGCATAGATATCAGAGGCGGCTTTTACCGATTCCACCAGAGAAAAGCTTTCACCTTTTTCAGTACTGTCACCCACCTCAGGTAGATCGACAAACACGACATCGCCAAGTAGGCCTTGGGCATGATCAGTGATCCCCATGGTGACTGTGCCATCGCCGTTGTCTTTGACCCACTCATGGCTTTCGGAATACTTCAGTGTCGCGTCCATTTGCTACTCTCCTGCTAAATTACGAACTGCTCGATTTATGAGCAATTTACATTGTAAATTGAGGCAAATACTAGTCTACTGCCTCATAATCCTAAGTGATTGATATATGGTTATTTATTGCTATGCCTTTATTGACGATAAAGCGGGAAGCGGGCACATAGCTGTTGTACTTGTTTACGAATCCGCGCTTCAACCTCAGCGTTGCCGTCTGGTTCCTCAACTAGGGCATCTAATACATCGCCAATCCATTCACCGATTTGACGGAATTCTTCGGTGCCAAAACCGCGGCTGGTGCCGGCTGGTGTACCGAGGCGAATACCCGATGTGATCATTGGCTTCTCGGTGTCGAATGGAATACCGTTCTTGTTACAAGTGATCCCCGCGCGCTCGAGTGCTTGTTCGGTTTGGTTGCCTTTTAGACCTTTCGGGCGCAAATCAACCAACATCAGATGAGTGTCGGTGCCGCCCGTGACAATGTCGCAGCCACGCGTTTGTAGAACCTCGGCCAGTACTTTGGCGTTAGCAACCACTTGATCAATATATAATTTAAACTCAGGCTCTAGCGCCTCACCAAATGCCACGGCTTTCGCGGCAATCACGTGCATCAATGGACCGCCTTGTAGACCGGGGAACACGGCCGAGTTGATCTTTTTATTGATGTCTTCGTGATTGGTGAGGATCATGCCACCGCGTGGACCACGCAGGGTTTTATGCGTGGTGGTGGTGACCACATGCGCATGCGGCAGTGGCGATGGATGGGCGCCGGTGGCCACTAAACCGGCAATGTGTGCCATATCGATCATCAGATATGCGCCTACTTCATCGGCAATCGCGCGGAAGCGAGCAAAATCAATTGGGCGTGGGACAGCGCTGCCGCCGGCGATGATCATCTTAGGTTGGTGTTCACGCGCAAGAGCCGCGACATCGTCATAATCAATTTCTAGAGTTTCTTGATTAACACCGTATTGCACGGCATTAAACCACTTGCCTGATAACGCAGGGCGTGCCCCGTGAGTAAGGTGGCCTCCGGCATCCAGTGACATACCCAAAATAGTGTCACCAGGTTGCAGCAGTGCCAGCATCACGGCACCGTTGGCTTGTGCGCCAGAGTGCGGCTGCACGTTTACAAACTCGCAGTTAAACAGCTGTTTGGCACGGGCTTGAGCAATGGCTTCGACTTCATCGACATGCTCACAGCCGCCATAATAGCGACGGCCTGGATAGCCTTCTGCGTATTTATTGGTCAAGCAAGTACCTTGTGCTTGCATCACCGCTTGCGAAACGATGTTTTCTGATGCGATAAGCTCGATTTGCTGTTGTTGGCGTTTGTGTTCGGCTTGCACGGCTGACATCACGGCACCATCGGATTCCGATAAATTGGTGGAGAAAAACTGCTCCAATTCTACATTCGGGTAGCTCGGTTTCATTTCGCTTTCCTTGTTGGCGATGGTGGCTAACAGGCCACAACATTAATCGGGATCACATTGGTAGCGAGGCCACCTTGTGAGGTTTCTTTATATTTGCTCATCATGTCGAGGCCGGTCTCGTGCATGGTTTTAATCACGCTATCGAGTGAGACATGGTGCTGGCCGTCACCACCCATTGCCAGCCGAGTCGCATTAATCGCTTTCACCGCGCCCATGGTATTGCGCTCAATGCAGGGCACCTGCACTAAGCCATCTATTGGATCACAAGTGAGGCCGAGGTTATGCTCCATGCCGATTTCTGCCGCGTTTTCAATTTGTTGATTACTTGCGCCCATGGCTGCGGCTAATCCGGCTGCTGCCATCGAGCACGCCACGCCAATCTCTCCCTGACAACCGACTTCTGCTGCCGAAATAGAGGCATTGGTCTTGTACAAAGAGCCGATAGCCGCGGAAGTCGCCATAAAGGTGCGGATGCCTTCAGGGTTATTGGGCGATACAAATTTATCGTAATACGCCAGTACTGCAGGGATCACGCCGGCAGCACCATTAGTCGGTGCGGTGACGACTCGGCCACCGGCGGCGTTTTCTTCGTTCACTGCCATGGCAAACAGGTTGACCCAATCATTGGTATCTGTCGGTAATCCATGGGCTTGCTTGTCATGAATGGCCTCGTACATGCCTTTGGCGCGTCGCTTGATGTTCAAACCGCCTGGCAGCACGCCGCCTTGTTGAACCCCGCGATCAATACACTCACGCATCACTTGCCATATATGGTCGAGCCCTTGATTGACGGTTTCAGGCGTTGCTGCCGAGTCATGATACTGGGCGCGCGCAATTTCGTTGGTGAACATCAATTCGCTAATACTCATCCCGGTTCGATCACATTGCGCCAGCAGCGTTGCCGCACTATCAAATGGATAAGGTGGCGTGAAATTGGTTGCCAAGGCATCCGTTTCGCCCTCTTCGACCACAAAGCCGCCACCGACAGAGAAATAGGTCTTGCTGGTCAAGCAGTCACCGGCTTTATCATATGCGCTGACAGTCATGCCATTAGGATGCGCGGGGAGAACCTGATCATAATGAAAGGCAATATCTGCCTCCCAGTTAAATCGAATATAATGCCGGCCGGCAAAGGGCAGTTCGCCACCATTTTTAACCATATTAGTCATGGTATCGATTTCATCTGATTCGATAGTCGCGGGCATTTCGCCCATCAATCCCATCACGCAAGCGACATCCGTGGCATGTCCTTTTCCGGTCAGCGCCAAAGAGCCGTATAAATCGACATTCACACGATGGATCATATCGAGCGCGAGCGTTTGCGACGCAAATTGCGAAAAGCGTGCGCAGGCAACCATGGGCCCGACAGTGTGTGAGCTTGAAGGCCCCACGCTTATTTTGAACAGGTCAAACATGCTGTGACTCATGGCCTGCCTCCTCGATCAGTAAGGTACGTTTTTATCATTATTTATACTTGTCCTACATGCCAACGGGTGTTGCCGACATTGCTTCACGTTACAGCAAACAGTTGAGCGGTGAGATCTCGCGCTTTACCATTGATTTAAACATTTTGTTAACGTACCTAAGCGTTCACTTTTCCGCAAAATAAATTTCCAATAAGAAACCTATGTTGTGATCCTGAAGACAAAACCTCACCTTTTCTCTCTCAATCAATGCAGCGCAAACGTTTGCCTTTTTATCTTAAGCTAGGGTAAATTGCAAATCCATGTCGATGAAAACATCGCTTTTCGTCAGTGATTACGTGGAACAGTATTCGTGATTGGATATATAATATATTGATTTTATGATATTTAATTTTAACAGAGGTAGGGTGGTGATGAAGAGAGCGCGTAGCGTGCCTGTGCCAATTCGCTTGCTATGTCACGTTTATGGCATCACTATTTTCCGATAGGAAACTTTTTTGTTAAAAATGTTAAGGCGTTAAAGCGTCATACTGTGAGATAACCGATAGGGGCGACAATTAGGTGACAACCAATCAATCAACACAGGATGTGTACCCCTCAATGCAGGTAGAACGATCGCAACATGAGGGGGAGGCACGCGAACCCATTGCGCCATTGCGGCTGGGCCCGCGTTTAAAAGCCGTACGGGTTGGGTTAGGGTTAACGCTTGAAGAAGCAAGCCAGCGCACTGGCTTGGCGCGTTCCACGTTGTCCAAAATTGAAAATGAGCAGATATCTCCCACCTTTCAAGCCATGCAAAAACTCGCGCACGGGTTGAACATTGATATCCCGCAGTTATTTGCTCCGCCAAAAAAGCGGCAGGCAACGGGAAGGCGAGATGTGACGTTTGCGGGCCAGGGCAAAGCGCACCCTACCGGCACCTATGAGCATGAATTACTGGCCACACAGTTAAGCAACAAAAAAATGATGCCGTTTAAATCGCGAGTAAGAGCGCGTGCTTTTGAGGATTACAGTGATTGGATCCGACATGACGGCGAAGAATTTTTGCTGGTACTTGAAGGTAGCATTCAATTTTTTTCTGAGTTTTATGAAGCGATTACTCTCAATGAGGGCGATAGCGTGTATTACGACGCCACCATGGGACACATGTTGGCGTCAGTGAGTGACGCCGATGCATTGATCTTATGGGTGACCGCTTCTTAATGACCACACAAACGCCTTGCTTCACGTGGGCATGATGCCCGCAGGCACAATATGGAGAGAATGATGGCAGAGTTACTAACCACCCCGTTACACGGCTTGCACCTTGATATGGGGGCAAAAATGGTTCCCTTTGCGGGCTATGAAATGCCAGTCCAGTATCCGCTAGGGGTGCGCAAAGAGCACTTGCATTGCCGCGAACAGGCGGGATTATTTGATGTGTCTCATATGGGGCAAATTCGCCTCCATGGTGATGACGCCGCGAAAGCGCTCGAAACATTGGTGCCTGTCGATGTCGTCGATTTACCGAAAGGAAAACAACGCTATGCGGTGTTTACCAATGAGCAAGGTGGGATTCTTGATGATCTCATGATTGCGAACTTAGGCGATCACTTGTTCTTGGTGGTCAATGCCGCCTGCAAAGCCCAGGATATTCAGCATTTGCGCGATAATCTTAAAGGGGATGTAACCGTCGATGTTGTTGACGATCGCGCTTTGCTGGCCTTGCAAGGACCAAAAGCGGCCGAGGTGCTGGCGACCTTTAACCCGCAGGTCAGTGAGATGGTCTTTATGGATATTCAGCCTATTACGGTCAACGGCATTGAGTGTGTGGTGAGTCGCTCAGGTTACACTGGCGAAGATGGGTTTGAGATTTCGGTGCCGGCCGAGCATGCGGCGTCGTTGGCAAAAGCGTTGCTCGATGATGAGGCAGTAGAATGGATTGGCTTAGGTGCGCGGGATTCATTGCGTTTGGAGTGTGGCTTATGCCTGTATGGTCATGATTTGGACACCACCACTACGCCGGTTGAAGCAACCTTAATCTGGGCAATCAGTAAAGTTCGTCGCGCTGATGGTGAGCGCGCAGGTGGCTTTCCCGGTGAGCAAATCATTTTGGATCAAATAGCGACTAAAGCGGTGAGTCGGAAGCGGATTGGTTTAGTCGGTCAAAGCAAAGCGCCAGTCCGTGAAGGAAGTAAACTGTTTGATGCGGACGACAACCAAATTGGCATCGTGACCAGTGGCACCTTTGGCCCTACTAAAGGGATGCCCGTGGCGATGGGTTACCTCCCACCTGAGTTTATTGCCCCCGGCACCGAGGTATACGCTGAAGTGCGTGGCAAGAAATTGCCTATGACGGTCGAAAAAATGCCGTTTGTGCCGCAGCGATATTACCGCGGGTAAATCGGTAGCTTATATAGATGAAGAAGCGCAGTTGGCAGCGACTGCGCTTTTTTATGTTGTTTATTTCAAATGTTACGCCTCACTCAACTGCTCGACGGCTTCCAGAGCTTGAGAGCCGTAAATCAACGACGGACCACCGCCCATCACAATGGCAACATTAATTGCTTCTACGCATTCTTGCTTAGTCGCGCCGTGCTTTAAAGCGGCGGCGACGTGTGCGCCGATACAGCCATCACAGCGCGCGGCAATTCCGATGCCTAAGGCAATCAATTCTTTGGTTTTTACATCTAGATCGCCTTCTGCCATTGCGGCGCGATGAAGCTGGCCAAATGCAGTCAGTGTCTCGCTGCTGTGTGTCTTAAATTGCTTGTTGAGAGCTAACTGTTGTTGGTTAATCTCTTGGTAGTCTTTTTTACTCATTCCCAATCGCTCCTTGTTGTTTAGATTATGCTAATTTATAATTTTTGCATGTAAGATGCAACTAATGTCTGGCACAGCGTTTTAATTGCCTATAAAACTAGCAATTCAGCTTTGTTTCTAGCGAGTTTCAGGGCAAAACTGGATATTAACTAGATTGTCATTAATAGCTGTTCTAATTTAAAACAAACCAGTTATTTTTTGAAAATGCTTCAATGTGTCGTCACTGACGGAGATCAGTATGAGTATTAAAAAACGTTTACTCGTTGTTGTCTTGACAGGCGTTATCCTGCCCACGCTTATCATCGCTATTGTGTCACTCTATCAGTTTCGAACGAGTACATTGCAAAGTTATGAGCAGAGCTCATATAAAGAAATGCAGCACATAGGTAATGCGTTTAAATTTTACCTTCAAGGTTTGTCTGCTAACGCTAAAGTACTAGCGAATAGTGAGGCGCTACAGGGGCTAGATAGCTCAGTCGCCGACTATATGGGCGACACGCAACCCATGACATCCAAACAAAATAGTCCAGCAGAGCGCCGCGCTTATGCGTTATTAGAAGCCATGGGAAATTCACGGGATGATTTCGCTTATGTCTTTCTTGGGTTGAGTAACGGTGATTATATCCAATGGCCACAGGGAGAGCTCGGTGATTATGACCCCCGTCAACGACCGTGGTATCAAACAGGTCAAGGTAATCGCAACAACGCGGTACGAGTGCCAGCTTATCAAGATGTCAATACGGGTGCACCGTTGCTTGACTACGTAATGGAGTTTCCTGCGCAAGATGGGCTAAGTGGTGTGATTGGTGTTGATGTAACCCTAGAGGCGCTCACCAATATGCTAGGAGATGTAACCCTTGGCAAGTCGGGTTATATTGTACTGGTAGAAGATACGGGCACTGTGCTCGCTGATCCCAATAATCCAGATAACAATTTTGAACCGGCTCGTAGTGTTGCAAGTGTATATAGCGATGGGAATTTTAGTGAGTCGTTAACAGCCGTTTCTTTTGATGGGGAAGACTACTTTGTCAACCAATACAAAGCACCAGAGAGTGGCTGGCGTTTGATTGGGGTTGTGCCGCAGCAAGAAGTCCTAGGTCAGGTCACCCAGCTGCAAACGGTTATATTATCCATCAGCCTCATCCTTGTTATCGCCTTTGGTGTGCTTGGCTACTTTATGATTCAACGTATATCGGCATCTATCATTGCCGTTAGTGATGGGCTGAGTGATGCGGCAAGCGGTGATGGTGATTTGACCAAACGTTTACCGATTCGCAGCCAGGACGAGTTGGGTAAAACGGCGGGTGCGTTTAATCAGTTCGTGGATGTGATTCAAGAGCTGATCATTGGTATCAAGGACAGGTCCACCAAGCTGTCATCTCATGCCGATCACGCCACCCAATTTGCCGAGCAGCTGGACGGTGCGAGTCACCAACAACGTTCAGGGTTAGAGCAAATTGCGACTGCGTTCCATCAAATGGTGGCCACGGCAAACGAGGTCTCGCAAAACTGTAATCAAACGGCGGATTCGGCTCAGCAGTGCCAATCGGAAGTCGAGCGAGGGATGGCTCTGATGAATAACACCCGTGCCGCGGTGCAAGAAATGGCGACCACACTCAATGAAGCGGATAGCGCCATGTCAGAGCTCACTAAAGAGAACGACAACATCACCGCCATGCTCGATACCATTCGAGGTATTGCTGAACAAACTAACTTGTTGGCGCTGAATGCGGCAATTGAATCCGCGCGTGCAGGTGAGCATGGGCGCGGGTTTGCCGTGGTGGCGGATGAGGTTCGGGTGCTATCGCAAAAAACCACCAAATCAACCGAAGAGATTGATGAACTCTTGCAAGCATTAACGCAGCGCACCAATCAGCTTTCAGAAAAGCTACAAGGCAGTGTGGAACACTCGCAAACTACCACGGAGGCGACGGAAGAGGCCTTGGGCGTCTTTGATACTATCCAAAGCTTGGTCGGACAAATTCATGACATGGCGGCACAAATTGCCACGGCGACAGAAGAGCAGCACTCGGTGTCTGAAGATATTAATCAGAATGTGACCAACGTATTGGATGGTGCCAACAGTGCGGCTGAAACCGCCGAACAAACCAACGCGACAGCGGCGGAGTTACGTATGGTGGCGACTGAGTTATCTGAGCTGGTAAATCGGTTCAAAACAGATAAACCGACTTCCTGATTGTGATTGCGGTTAAGACAGCAACGGCGAGCGTATCGGCTCGCCGTTTTATTGTTAGTGTGTTTTGCGTATTGCTACACCACGTCCACAAAACCCATCAGGCCAGTTTTCATATGCTCAATCACATGGCAGTGATACATCCAACGACCTGGGTTATCCGCCACAAAGGCAGCCTTGGCGTGGCCATTTTTACCTAATAGTACGGTATCAGTATGGAACGGCGTCACAGGCTTGCCATCTATTTCCAGCACCGTGAAGGTGTGGCCGTGCAAATGAATCGGATGATGATACTGGGTCACATTCTTTAAATCGAAAATATAGGTCTTCCCTCGTTCCAGTTTTGCGATTGGCTCAGGAATATTTCCTTTGCTCATCCCCTCCCAGGCACGTTTATTCATCAGCCAAAAGTCGTGATTTCCTTTTCCTTGTTTATCCGCAGGGGTAATGGCGCCGGCCCACTCAAATACAAAATGACGGGTTTCGGCATTCACTAAATCTGGTTTTGCAACGGGGTTGAGTGGCAGAGCGGGCAGGGGCTTGTCTGTTAAGGTTGACGGTGTTGTGGTAAAGCTTGTCAACAAGAATGGAAAACGTCCTTTCATGTACATGACTTCGATCTTTCTACCCGCTTTCGGTGCAATCAGGCCGATATCTAGTCGCATCCCTGGGGCGATTTTATGCTCCTCTAACCGTTGAGGCGTTGCGATGGGGTTGCCATCAATGGCGATGATCCAAGCCTCTGCGCCTCGCACTTGAATCGGATAGGTGAGCGTATTATCCACGTTTGCCAAACGTAACCGTGTGGTGGCATTTTCTTGCAGTGTGTATTCAGGGTGGTGAACGCCGTTGACGGTGCCCCACTCGCCGGGAGTGCCCATGCGTGCGCTGTAGCGAGGGATAGCGAGATCTTTCCAGTTGCCTTGACGATCAAGGTGCCAGTGTTTGAGTGTCAGTGTGTGCTCTTCATCAAACACAACCGGCGTGGCTTCCTCGACCACGATGGCTCCGACCAGTCCCTTCCCCAGCTGTACCACAGAGTTCATGTGCGGATGGTACCAAAAGGTGCCGGCATCAGGGGGGGTAAAGCGATAGGTAAAGGTTTCGCCCGGTTGGATTGGTGCTTGAGATAAGAAGGGGACACCATCCATTTCTATGGGTATACGCAGTCCGTGCCAATGAATTGTCGTCGGCTCGTGTAAATGATTCGTGAAGTGAATGGTCACTGGCTCGCCTTGCCGACAACGAATAGTAGGCGCTGGAATCTTACCGTTAAACGCCAATACATCGGTTTGATGACCGGGCACGAGTGACGCGAGGCCTGGTTCAGCGCTTAGGTGATATTCCCACTGCCCGGTTTGTCGGGAGGCAGATCTCAGCGAGCAGGCGGGGAGAGTTGAGATAGCAGCCATCGCTACTGTCGATTGTAAAAAACGACGACGAGACCAACCCTGCGTCATCAATCCTTTTTGTCCCTTATGCATACAACGCCCTTTATACTCACAAAAATCATGCGGTATTGTATCGCAAGGCTAATAAATGAGAAAGGTTATCAGTTGTATTTGTGAGGCAGTTAAAATATGCCTATCCAGTCGCTACCTATCTAAGCGGCCTTCCATCGTCGAGTTATTGACGATGGAAGGCCTCTAAACCAGGTGATTGATTAATTGCAGGTAATGATTCAAAACCTGGCTTAGCAATGTAGTAGCCTTGGAATAAATCGATACCCAGTTCGGCTAAACAAGCAAGCTCGGCTTCCGTTTCTACGCCCTCGGCAATAATTTGACGGCCAAGTTCGCGGCACATGGCAATACTATGGCGAACAATGGCCTGTTTCGTGGTGTCCGTATCAATATCGCGCACCAAGGCCATATCTAATTTGATGATATGCGTGTCGATATTGGCGAGAGCTGTTAGCCCTGAATAGCCCGAGCCAAAATCATCAATCGCGGTCAGAAAGCCTTGAGAGCGATAATGGTGAATGATGCGTTGAATGTGTTCGTAATCAAGCACTTCTTCGCCCTCAGTAAACTCGAAGAGGATTTTATCGAGCGGAAACTGGTTATCGCGTGCCGCTTTCAGCGTTGTTTGAATACAACGCTCAGGTTCGTAAACGGCATTAGGCATAAAGTTAATGCTGAGATAACAAGGGATTGCAAGCTCTGCCGCTAATTTGACAGCCTTGATTCGGCAGGTTTGATCAAATTTATACTGATTATCTGCGTTGACATGCTTAAACACACTGCCTGCTCCACTGCCATCAATACCACGCGCCAACGCCTCATAAGCAAACACGGTTGCCGTTGAAAGTTGGATGATCGGTTGAAAAGCCATGGTAAAGGCAAAGGAAAGTGGCTGCGCACTTTTACATGCCTCACATTGTGAACTCGTTGATGCCATAAGCTTATGCCATTAATCAAATAATTAAATTTTTATGTTTATATCAAGATTAATGGAGTTCTCAACAGAATGCGAATTAAATGGCGCAAAGTATGCGAGTAAGCACGGTTTACTGTTGCTAAATGCAGGCTTAATTCATCGTGGTGCCTTAAAACATGGTGCTTTCAAGTAAATATATTCACTGACGTAACCTTAAAGATTATTTATAAGATTAATCAGTAATATACGTAATATTATGATTTTGTAAAAATAAGTTGGCACCAGATATGCTTAGATTTTAACCGGCAATCGGAAAGTGTCATTGTAATGGCGGCATACTGACCAATAACAATGAATTTTTCGATTATGACCACAAAACACTCAGAATTGGTTTATACCTTAAGTAAGGTGGTTTACGACCAAACCTAAGACGTGCCGGTTTAAAATAGCTGGCCAGTGACAGAGGACGAACGTCATGCTTGCTGAAAAACGGGATGAAATAGACAACCCCCTGATTTGGCCGATACTCAGTATTTTAGAGTCGACACGACAAAGTTGGAAAGTGCATCACCTGCTGGGTGAGTTGCGAAAAGATACCATGATGGCGCAACTCGATGAAGACCCCCATCTTGATCTGTTTAAACGCAATTTCCTGATCATGAACGCCCTATATCAACTGCAAGAAATGTTGCTGCCCCAGCAATGGTTGCAGGTTGAATCCATGGATATTCAATTACAATGGCGTGTGGGAGGTCATGGTTTTGTGGCCAAAGAAATCGATTACCAGGATCCATTACGCGATTACTATATGGACTGGAACAACTATGATGCTAGCCAAGATGATGTCAAAGAATTGCTGTCTTCTTTTTGGAAGCATTACCAGCGCCACATCGGTAATGATACGCCAGGGACAGCGATGCTGGAGCGAAACAAAGCACTTAACGTGTTAGGTTTGGACGAAAATGCGAGCGAACATGAAATTCGTCGCCAGTGGCGGAAGATGGCCCTAAAATGGCATCCGGATCGCCCTGAGGGTGATGCGACAACATTCCGTGAAATGTGTGAAGCGTGGCAGAGCTTAAGGCTTTAACCGGCGGCGAGCGCTTTCACTGAGCCAAGATGCTCGAATCATAGTTAAATAATGAGCAGGGTGAGTGAATATTCACCCTGCTTCGTGTTTTTGAAGCAAGCCTGCGTAATCGCCTGCATGCCACTAAAGCGCGCTTAACGCCTAGGCGTTGTTCAAACTGCGGCTACGCAGTTCAAAAATCAGCTTTTCAGCACTGCATTCAAATTGCATCTTAATCGTCAGTGCGTCGTTTTTAATGTGCTGACTATCAAAGTCATGCTTCACAGCAGGATTAATACTCTTTGCCAGGTCAAGATACTGCTCGAAGCGCGCCGCTATCGCCTCAGGGCTGTTGGCTTGAATGGTGACTTCTGCTACATCATCGCCCTCTGAGATGATGTAGCCAATCTCAGCACTTACACCGCAAGCATCGCAAGCGTCAGTTTGGTTCTCTTTCATGGTGTTCCCCTACGTAAACGCAGCCAATGACGTCACGTTTAAGACGTGGCTGCAAACCAGTGGTACGATCTTTAGCAAACACATGCCTGTGGCACATTGAGATAGGTCAGGTTTTGATATCTTTTCTGTATTAATGATGGAAAAACTACCGGTGAACCAATCAAAAATAGCATCGAAAAAAAGAAAGGGGTGGTGCTAATCGTATTGTCTTGCGGCGCCCCAGCATAGATTGACGGGGCGCCGGTGAAGCTATAGCAAGTCTTCTTCCCACTGCACGAGCGTGCCTTTTGGCCAGTGAGTGCCAAGATCGTGGTATTCCTGCTCCAGCTTATGGCGACGAATTTTTAAGGTCGGTGTCAGTTTACCGTTCTCAATACTCCATGGTTCTTTAATCATCAACACACCTTTAATTTGCTGGTGTGACTCAAGTTCACCATTGATAGTATCCACCACTTTTTTTACTCGACGCTCGTAACGAGCGCGATCAAAATGAGGGAAATGGTGTGGGAGCGCAAGTAGAATCGGTGCTGGCATGCCTGAGCCAATTACGCACAACATTTCAGCGTTTGATAATTCAAATAAGCGCTTTTCAATCGGCACAGGGGCGACAAATTTACCTTTGGCGGTTTTGAACGTATCATTTTTGCGCCCTGAGATACTGAGGTAGCCATCGCTGTCGAGCTCCCCTAAATCACCAGTATGCAACCAACCGTCGACCAAGGTTTCTTTGGTTGCTTCTTCATTTTTGTAATAACCGCTAAACAGTCCTTGGCTTTTTACTAAGATTTCTTGGTCGTCTGCGATCTTGATTTCAACCCCTGGGCCGGCATTTCCAACGGTACCAATTTTATCGGCCCGGAAAGGATAATTAATGGTGCTGTAGGCATAACTTTCGGTCATGCCCCACGCTTCGGTGACATTCAAACCAATCTTGCGGTACCACTCCAACAATGCCGGCGCGACAGGGGCGGACCCACAGCCCAATACACGTGCTTGATCCAAGCCTAAGTTTTTAGCGACTTTATTTTTGACGATCGTACTCACTAACGGAATACGGAGCAGTAGGTTCAACTTACCGTCCGGCAGCTTCTCCTGGATTCGCTGTTGAAATAGGGTCCAAAGCCTCGGGACCGAAATAAACAGGGTTGGGCGATGCATTTTGACATCTTCAATGAAAGTATCGAGTGATTCAGGAAATGCCGTCGGGATCCCGCCCATAATGGCTGACCCCATGATGTATACACGCTCGGTAATATGGGCCAGTGGTAGGTAAGAGAACAAACGATCGTCAGGTTCGATACCAATATGATCGATCAACCGTTGCGCAGACCAGCAGTAACCGCCGTAGCTTAACATGGCTCCTTTAGGCGGCCCTGAGGTGCCCGATGTATAAACCAGCGACATGAGATCGCCATCAAGATGAACAGGACGTTCGTCTG
Source organism: Salinivibrio costicola subsp. alcaliphilus (assembly GCF_001996185.1). Lineage (NCBI taxonomy): Bacteria > Pseudomonadati > Pseudomonadota > Gammaproteobacteria > Vibrionales > Vibrionaceae > Salinivibrio > Salinivibrio costicola. The sequence continues at coordinate 33,573 of NZ_MUFR01000003.1, read as the reverse complement.
ACGGTGCGTGGTTGGCGATCAGATCGTGCCATTCGTAATGACAGTTTACGGTAGGATAAGGGAGGGCAATTGTTTTTAGGTTCGGCAGACTTTCTAACGAGGCCGTTAGCGCTTTACTGTCATCTAATTTACCCACAAACATTGCTTTCGATTCGCTATGGTTAATGACATGATCGATAGTGTCGGTGCCCGCGGTAGGAAATATGGGCACACTGATGTAGCTTCCCATCATCATTGCTAAATCTGCGATAAACCACTCAGCACAGTTTTTTGATATCAGTGCGATTTTGTCACCCGGCTTAAGCCCCATATCGCGGAGCGCTGTTACCATTTTCTGGGCCTGCTCGGCGACCTCGGCAAAGGTATAATCATGAAAGCGGCGCCCGTGGATTTGGCGCAGAAAAACATGGTTTGGGCGCTCATCGGCCCAACGTAAGATCTGATCATGTGGTTTGATATGTGACATTGGACTTCCTCATTGTCGCAACGTGGAGATACGTTAAAACGTTATAATAATGTTAACTTACGGATCCTCGGCCACCATACGCAAGATAATCATTTAAACGACTGTCTAAATTATGACTGATGACACTATTTGCGGTGTTTTTTGCCTGATTTTTCAGTTTTTTCACCCCATTTTCAGGAGCCAATGCAAAAGCTTGATCAGCCTCCGTATTCACATAAGACGTTTACTGTCAGGCTTTATTGGTGAGTCTGTACTATTTTTACTAAGGGCTAGGCTTTATCGCGAGCCAGACGCAAGTGCGAGCCAAACGGGCGCGCGTTACAGCACTGCGCCAACAGTGGCGATTGACGGGAGAACAGGTTACGTATGCCTAAACGGAGTAAAGCGCAAACGCAACAGACCATTGAGCTCATCCTAGCAGAGGCGAAACACCAATTATTAATGCTTGGCTATGAGGGAATGTCGTATACCACGTTAAGCGAGGCGACCGGCGTATCGCGTACCGGGATTAGTCATCATTTTCCTCGAAAACAAGATTTTATGGTCGCGCTGGAGCCGTTTATCGTCGACAGCTTGCGCATGCCGCTTGATACAACCAGCACCATTAATGCGTTTATGACCAGTTGGATGCAGGCGATGCATGCAAACGGTGATTTCAAAGCCACGCTCAAACTCTGTTTCTATCTACTGATTAGTGGCAAAGCGGACAATGGTGCCGCGTTTAGAATTCTAAAAGCGTTACAAAAAGAGTGTGAGCAGCGTATGCAAACGGATCTCACCGTCGCTTTTTCGCAATTATTAGGTGCGAGCCTGTTACTGTGCCGTCAAAAAAGTGAGGGGCATGCGAAGTAACTGTATAGAGGGTCCGGTCAGGTTAGCGAGCAGACGCGGCGATAAAATTAACGCCCAACTGACAGACAGAGCTTAAATTTTTTGTTATATTGATCACGCTTTCAAAGCAATACATTTTTTGGAGATAACTATGAACAATACCGACCATCCTCCGAGTCGAAACGGAGAAAAATAGCGACTGTTGGTATTGTCTCTGCCAGTTTACCAGCCGTTGTTGATAGCTGGCCCCACCTGCTTTATTTTTCTCCTCTCGCTCTAACGCATAATGCTGCCTTTTAGGCGCTATACGTTGTTGATGGTCGTTACCTGTTGCCAATCGGGAGATTCGCCATGACGGTAATGAACAACACCTTTGATAACACTGCAACTTTCTCAACCTCCGAGATCGTCGCGGCTCGTAATGCCTTTTTACAATACGAATTAACTCGGCAAGCCGAGCTACTCACCGTAATGCCAATCGAGGAATCGATGGGTGTTCTGCGGCACTGCTCGGTGGCTCATGTTCAACATTTGCTCGATATATTGGGCGAGCAAGGCCATCAGCGGCAAGCGGATGAATATGCGCACCGCCTTGGAGTGATACCACCAAGGACCAACCTGCTTTTGCGTATGATGGAGACACTTCGCGCGTACCGCAAAGTCGTCACGATTATGTCGCTAGTAATGAGCACCATGGGGGTCGTCGGTTACTTGTCATTCTTGTTTTTGCCTAGTTGATGCGCACTTAGCTTGATCTTAAGCAGTAAATTGTTGGGCAATTATGCTATCACTATAACGATAGTTGAATTATTCAAAAATATTTTAATAATAGGGTGGCGGCCGCAAGTCGCGATCCCAATTCTGCCAATAAGGTAAACCTATGAGTGATGCACTGGTACTCGTTATAAATTCAGGCAGTTCGTCTTTAAAGTTTGCACTGATGGACGCGCAAACAGGCGATGCTGTGATTTCAGGCGCCGGAGAGTGTTTTGGTCGTGATGACGCCTGCATGAGCTGGAAAGTCGACGGTAACAAAACTGAAAAGACATTGAGTGCAGGAAGCGACCACCATCAAGAGGCCATGGACATTATTGTGGGCCTTATCGAAAACAACCAACTCAGTGATAAATTACAAGCTGTTGGGCACCGAGTGGTCCATGGTGGCGAAACCTTCAGTCAGGCGACGCTTATCGATGATGCCGTACTTGCACAGATCGATGCCTTGAAATCCCTGGCGCCACTGCACAACCCCGCTCATGTCGTTGGTATTAATGCCGCGCGTAAAGCTTTCCCTAACCTTCCTCAAGTCGCGGTTTTCGACACAGCATTCCATCAAACCATGCCGGAAAAAGCGTATCACTACGCGATCTCGCGTCAGCTCTATAATGATTATGGCATTCGTCGCTATGGTTTTCATGGCACCAGCCATTATTACGTAAGTCGTGAAGCGGCAAAATGGCTTAATCAAGCGCCTGAACAAACCAACGTCATCACCGTACACCTTGGTAACGGTGCCTCTTTGTGTGCGGTCAAAGACGGTCAAAGTGTCGATACCAGCATGGGCTTTACGCCTTTAGCCGGTTTGATGATGGGCACTCGCTGTGGTGATATCGACCCATCTATTCTAGAGTTTTTATCGAAAAAAGGGCTCAGCATGGATCAAATCCATCATGAGCTGATCGATAAAGCAGGGCTTCTTGGTGTGTCTGAGCTCACTAATGATTGTCGTGGGCTGGTTGAAGCCGCGGAAGAAGGCCACAGAGGTGCGCAACTCGCGCTGGAAATGTTTGCTTATCGCGTTGCGAAATTCATCGCAAGTTACATGGTGCCGTTATCCCGCCTGGATGCGATTGTTTTCACAGGTGGAATTGGCGAAAACTCACTGCCAGTCCGTGAGATGATCCTAAAAGAACTCGCGATTTTCGGTTATCAATCAGATGCCGACGCCAACGCCGCCGCTCGGTTCGGTGCCGCAGGACAAATCACAACACAAGATTCACCGCTCGCATTGGTGATCCCAACCAACGAAGAGCTGGTGATTGCCCAGCAAGCCATGGCAATGGCCTGAATCTTAGCCTACTCTGAATAGAAACAGCGAGTATTATTGCTCGCTGTTCCTTTATTTGCTCGCGGTATGTTACTAAGTCAGCGCGGATTATTTGTTCCTGATGGATATAATCCTTGCCTGTATAGCTTCCCGCCCAACAGCGCATGTGCTTTTGCGCGCACTACCGCCTCTTGGTTTAATTTGATCGGACTGAGTACCTGTTTTACAACATCATATTGATAGGCGACTGGGTCTTTTTTGGGCTGAAGCACTACCAGTGATTCACGTGTTAAATAACCGAAGTTTTTATCGAACTGCATCATTGCACGTTGATATTCAGATGGTACGGCGCGGTTTAAATCATGGCCTATCATGGGTGTTGTCGCATCGATACCGATCAATGAAAGTAACGTCGGCGGCATATCTAAACTACTGACTAAACGAGAGTCTTTGCGTTTAGGAATATCTTTGCCGATAATTAATGCTGGGATATGAAAACGGCTAACGGGGATCGGATCATCGCCATAGGCGCGTGAATCATGATCCGCAATGATCAAAAAGATGGTGTTTTCCCAATAGTCTGATTTTTTAGCCTTGTTAAAAAACTCACCGAGTGCATGATCCGAGTATTTTACCGTATTTAGACGTGTATTTGTTTCCTTAGTGTAAGGTGTAATTTGTCCATCTGGGTACTCATAGGGCGAATGGTTTGAACTAGTAAAAACAAGACTAAAAAAAGGTTTGCCTTTTTGATGAAGCGAACGAAACTGTTTGTCAGCCATATTATATAAATCTTGATCTGAAACGCCCCATGAACCGACAAACTGTGGGTTATCGAACTGAGAAAAATCGACAATATCTTGAAAACCATTACCGAGAAAAAATGACTTCATATTATCGAAATGACTCTCACCGCCATAGATAAATTGTGTCGTATAGCCTTGTTGTTTCAGTACATCAGCGATAGTAAAAAATCCAGTTTGGCTTTTTGATAGCTTTACTACTGCACGAGAGGGTGTTGGCGTAAAACCTGTTGTGACCGCTTCGATACCACGTACCGACCGTGTTCCCGTTGCATAAGCTTGAGTAAAATTCCAGCCTTGTTTCATGAGATTATCTAAGTTGGGTGTAAGCGGTAACCCATCTAACGCGCCAACAAACTGCGCGCCTAGACTTTCTTGCAGTAAGATGACCAGATTTTTCTTATCCTTACCGATCGCTCGCTTCGTATTTAACGTTGGATACGCGGAATTCATGAGATAATGTGTGCTTGATGGCGAATAAGCTTTAATCGTTGAAATGATTTCTTCCAGCGGCATATCTCCATAGTATTCTTCAGCATTACGTTCGGATGCCATGGATTTGGCGGCAAATACCAACGAATAAGAAGAGTTGAGGACTAAATCATTTAGTAGCGGATTAGTTGAAAAGGCGACAAGTGCTGGGTTTAGTGGACGGTGTTGCAGGGTTGAGCGCGCTCCCATGACACCGAAAACAATCACACACACCGCAAGAATAGGCCGTGTCCACCAGCGTGGCTGGTTTTCCGTATCAGTAAACTTGCCGCTTAACCGCCAGCTATAAAAACCCACCAATGTTGTTCCTGCGAGTCCTAAGAACAAAGGTAATTTATAACCTTTCCAAAGCATGGAAAAGACTTCTTTGGGGTAAACTAAATACTCCAGAAATAGCCGATTCGGTCTTAGATTATATTCCATAATAAACGAAGGCGTGGCAAACTCCATATAAGCTAACACGACAAAACTACAAACCAACCAACTCCGCAGTATAAAAACAAACCCTCGACCAAATTTTCCAGAGGTTGGCAGCAGTGCCAATAAAAATGCCGGTAGGGTATATAGCCAGCAGAGGGTCGCTATATCTATGCGAATACCTTGCGTGAAAATATAAAAATATTCAGACCAATGATTTATGTTGTCTTGCTGCCAGATTAAAAGTCCAATCCGAAAAGTACTAAGAAATCCTAATGCTAATAGAAAGAAAGTAAGAATCGGTTTCATTAGTTTTATGACTTGCATCGTTCAACCCTGAATTATAAAATTTATTATGACACTTAACCATGTCACTACTGCAAGAATTAATGTTAATAATACGGCCGCTGATCCGATATCTTTGGCCTGACCACTTAGCTCATGGTGTTCTTTCCCTACACGGTCAACAACTGCTTCAATGGCAGAATTAATTAGCTCGACAATCAGTATAAGCAATAAGCTCCCAATTAAGATGAGTTTAGTTAGTAATGGAACGGACATTAGTAATGCAAAGGGTACTAGGATTAAGACAAGCACGACTTCTTGACGGAATGCTGCTTCATTCTTCCACGCAGCTTTCAAACCTTGGATTGAAAACTCAGTTGCCTTGAAAATCCTTTGCATGCCTTTATAGCCTGGCTTCATATTCTACCTATTGACGACAAAGTGAAAAAATATCTTTAGATTCTTGATATGCGGATGTGGATATGTCCATGATTCCTAGTAATGAGTGGAAAATATTGTCATGTGAGAAGGTGTTTCTTTCTGCTATTTTATTTAGACAGAATGAGTCGACTTTTTTATCCTTTAAGAAGTTGTCATCAGCCCAGAAAAACATCGGGACATGAGTTTGAAAATCTGGTGCGATTGAATAAGGTAATCCATGAAGGTAAATGCCATTTTCTCCCAATGATTCACCATGATCGGAGACGTAAATTAATGCAGTGTTATATTTAGAAGATAGATCTTTCAACTCCTTAATGACTTTATTTATAACATAATCAGTATATAAGATTGTATTGTCGTAGGTGTTTACTATTTCCTCTTTGGAGCAGTTTTCAATGTCGGCTCGTTGACAATCAGGCGTAAACACTCTCATATTTTCCGGATAACGTTTGAAGTATGTGGGACCATGGCTACCAATTAAGTGTAGCACAGTCATTAAATCTTGGCTGCTATCCGCATTAGATGTCTTCTCTATAAAAGACTGTATAACGGCTTCATCAAAGCAGGTTTGTCCGTCACAATATGTTTGACTCTCATGACGATTCACTGTGATCTGCGGAATATGTTTTGCGACATTTTTATCACCACTGTCATTTTCTACCCATAACATCTCTGTGCCTGCGCGTTGCATGATATCAAGTAGGTTATCTTGTTTGTCGGCACGTTCTCGATTAAAGTTTTCTCGTTCCAAGATAGAGAAAAGACATGGCACAGAAACTGCCGTTGCCGTTCCACATGAGCTTACATTTTTGAATGAGATAACACCTTCTTGCGATGTGAATTGATTTGTCTTTCGCGAATAACCATTTAGTTGCTGGTTCTGAGCGCGAGCCGTTTCCCCTAAAACAAAAACAAATAAAGTTGGTTTTTTTGTCTTATGTGTGTCTGTTTTTTGTGCGTCCTCGCCAATTTTTTTGTATGGTAGAGGATCCGACAGGTATTCATTGTTGACATATTTTCCAATGCTATAAACTAACTCTGTGGGAATGATAACCTTTTTTAAGTAAGAGTTATTTCTGCCAACGGATGCATAATCTTGATAATATAATGTAGCAATGATGAGTATAACGACTATCGATGCTATCACTGATATTGACTTTTTCATGGTCATAAAAAGAAGGGGATCACTTTCTTCTATTTTCACAATAAAAAGAAACAATGATGGAATCCCTCCCATGAATAAAAACCAAGCAAGAGAGTAAATGCTAATATAACTCGATGCTTCTGCTGAGTCTGTTTCGATGACATTTACAATCATATCACTGTCGAAAATTACACCATAACTAAAAGTGGCATAACTTGCTGCCGATGACAGAAGTAAAAGTATGATAAAAAAAGGTTTGGTGATGAGTGGCCAGCTAAAAGCGTTAAAAATAATATTAAAGCTAGCGATGAAAAAGAGAGGGATCGTAGCGACGAAACCAGGATTTACGCTGTCTAGCCTATAGAGTATTCCTCCAAGTTCACTATAAATTGGCACATTAATAATTAATGCAAAGTATACAGCGATCACTATCGTTATTGATGTGTATGAGAATCTTAAATTTTTTATCTTCATCACTTAAACATCCTTAATATTAGCGAAGCATGGATTTTATGTAGTTACGCTTACCATATCGACTCATTAAAATGGCGGCGCTAACATGAATAGTGACGAGGACCAGGGTTGCGTTGGCAGCAAACTCATGGACTTCTTCTAACCATTCGAGCTCTTCACCTGACTGCGTCATTGTCCAGCCAGTCAAAATGGTGACGAGGAGCAATCCCCAAAGACCCCAAATCATAAGTGCTGCGGCAGGGTTATGACCTGAGCTTGTATGATCACGTCCGCGTATAAGGTTGCTGAAGTGAGCACGAGCGGTAGAAAGCGAGGGAATAAAACGGGTTAGTCGTGCTTCTGAATGCGTGAGCATTCCCCAAATCAGACGTAAGACAAGGGCCCCAAGGATCACGTACCCAAACCAGCGATGAATGTCACTGCTTTCTTCCGTGACGCTCATATTGGCAAAGAATAATGCAGCAATCAGCCAATGGCTGAACCGGACGACTCTGTCCCATTTAAATGGTCGTGGGGTGTTAGCGGTCATGATAATGTCCTCTCATGTGGTGATGTCTTCACTCTATGAGAGGAAACTTAAGAATCGCTTAAGAGGGTGGAAAAAATAAAAAGGTGATATTTTACAATTGGATAGATTTTTGGGGTGCATTTTTTATCGGCAGGAGGAGATTCTTAAGCTTTTCTTAAGTATCGCGCCGTAAGCTCAGTGACAATCAGCCAATAAAGGATGTCACCGCTATGGTTAATTCAGCGAGTCGATTTGACATTGTTACACCAGACTCAGCGAATCGCGCTGAAATAGAGGCGTATATTGCTGAACGCTATCAACAAGCCTTCAACGCGACAATTACCACCTTCATGCCTTATTTGTCCTGCCTGAGAGGACAAGACGATCGCTTATTGTCGGTGTGCGGCTATCGCCCTGCTGCGTATCAGCCGCTTTTTCTCGAACAATACCTTACCGATGATGTTGCCGACGCACTTAGCGCTCACTATCAGCAAGTGATCACGCGTAACTCAGTGATTGAGTTTGGGCAACTGGCCTCATTCTCTTCGGGAACGTCACTACCACATTTCCACGCTTTAGCGAATGGGCTGGTGTCACACGGATACCTATGGTGTGTATTTACCGCCACAGGGCCGCTATATGCACTCATGCATCGTTTTGGCCTTACTCCCCATTTACTGACCAATGCGGATGCGAGTCGCCTACAACCCGCCACTGACCAATGGGGCGACTACTACACGCGGATGCCTCGTGTCTGTGCTGGTAACCTTGCTCAAGGTGCTGAACAGTTGGCTCGAATCGCGTCTAAACACCGTCATACGGAGAATGCACATGCGCGTCTTATTTGAACGTTTGGCTAAATATGCCAGCTCCCAATCTGATCAGGTTGCCATTCAAGGGACGAATGCATCTGGCGACTGCCTGATATTGACTTACGAAGCGCTTTGGGAACGAATCAGGGCTTTGAGTGAAGCCCTATTGGCGCTAGATGCGCACATGATTGGGCTTGCCGGTGACAACAGTGTTAGTTGGGTATTGATCGATCTTGCCGCTGCGTATGCAGGCATCTCAATTGTACCGATCCCGCCCTTTTTTACGGCGGACCAACAACAGCATGTCTTGGAGACTGCGAGGATAGATTGGGTGATTGGCTCGCTACACCCTGATGTCGCATTAAGCCACGCATCTGTGACTACATTGGCGGGATTACCATGCCATGCACGAGACGTAGGCGCACTGCCAGCTTTGCCTCCTGCCGTAAAGGTCACGTTTACTTCAGGCTCGACCGGTTCTCCCAAGGGCGTGGTATTGAGCGCAGCCACGCTGGAGAGCGTTAGTGTATCGCTTGCCAGTACCGTCTCCACCACTGCGGTACCCTCCCGTCATTTAGTCGTCCTTCCCTTGTCCACACTACTGGAGAATATTACGGGTGTTTACGTGCCTCTATTGCTTGGGGTGACGACAGTGATCCCATCCAGCAATGACTTGGGGCTGATCGGCTCAAGCCAGTTAAACCTGAATCAATTGATGAGCGGACTGATTCGTTATCGTCCGCAAAGCTTGGTACTTACCCCTGCGTTATTGCGAGCCGTCATCCATCTTGGTGAACAGCATCCTGGTGCGGTTGCCGATCTCAAGCACGTTGCTGTCGGAGGCGCAAAGGTGGCACCGGCCTTATTGCGCGCAGCAAGTCGGCTTGGCTTATCGGTTTTTGAGGGTTATGGCTTATCGGAGTGCGGATCAGTGGTGAGCTTGAATACCATCGATCACTATTGTGTTGGCAGTGTGGGTAAACCGTTACCTCACAATCGTGTTTTTCTAGCACCAGATGGTGAAATTATGGTAACAGGCGCGACATTCTCAGGTTATCTGGATCGCGACTTTACCCCTCACCAAGGCGCCGTCGCGACGGGAGATATCGGTGAGTTTGATGATGACGGCTTTTTGTATGTAAAAGGTCGCAAAAAAAATCAACTCATTACGGCTTTTGGTCGCAACATCCATCCGGAGTGGATTGAGGCGGAAGCTATGGCCTATCCAGCGCTGACCAACCTGGTAGTGATCGGGGAGGGCAAGGAATATCTGACCGGTATAATTGGTACTGAATCACTTGGTAACACTAGGCAACAACTGATGCAGCTTAATCATCAACTGCCCGATTATGCGCAGATCCGAGCGTTGATATTTACCGCTCCTTTTCATCAGCAACCCCATTTGATAACGGCAAATGGTCGCCCTAAACGCGATGTCTTTTGTCAACAATTTGGGGATGCAACCTAACACGTCGGCCCAATCATTACTGACTGACGAAACCCTGCCACTCACGGCACATTCCTAGGAGGATTTATGGATAATCAAGGTTTTTTCCATGTATTAGAGAAAGAAACTGCACAGGCGAGAGCGTCAATGCTAAGTGTACCTGTGATTGAGGCTTGTGACTATAAGGCAATTACACTACAAACCTACACGACCTTTCTTGTTCAGGCTTATCATCATGTGAAGCATACTGTTCCATTGCTGATGGCCTGTGGTTCTCGGTTGCCGGAGCACTATGAATGGTTACGTCAAGCGCTTGGCGCATACATTGAAGAAGAGAAAGGTCACCACGAGTGGATCTTAGATGACTTGCACGCATGTGGCTTTGATGCCGAATTAGCGAAGGCTAACCGCGGTGAGGGTCAAGTCGGGTTAGGGATTGAGATGATGGTGGCGTATTTGTATCACCAAATTGATCGCAAAAATCCAATGGCTCTATTTGGCATGGTTTGGGTGTTGGAAGGTACGAGTGTATCAATCGGCGGCTCGATGGCCGCATTGATCCAGCAAACGCTTTCTCTACCCGATACAGCGATGCGGTATTTAACGTCACACAGCACCTTGGACGTAGAGCACATTGGTTACTTTGCCGATTTGATGAACAAGGTAACGGATCCCGCGGACCAACAAGCCATCATTGACAGTGCGAACCGTGTTTATGCGCTGTATGAATCAATGCTGCGAGCGCTTCCCATGACCACAACACAGACCCAAGTGGCATAGGAGGCGGTAATGAAAAACACAATTATATTGCTAACAGGTGCGACAGGAGGTATTGGCCGAGCACTGGCTGATGCACTGGCAAAAAAAGGCGCAATACTTGTGCTCGTCGGCCGCCGCCTTACCGCGTTGTATGATCTTAAAAACCAGCTCATGAATGGTGAGCATCATCAGGTTATCGAAGCAGACATTGGTACAGCAGAAGGCCGAGATAAGATTGATCAGCATGCACGATGGCTGGGTCAACAAGGTACGCCGATAGAAATATTGATCAATAATGCAGGGGTAAATAGTTTCAATTACCTATCCATGCGCGCGGATGACAGTATTGAACATGAGATTGCCATCAACCTAACCGCGCCTATTTTGCTTTGCAAACTGGCACTCACGTGGCTCGCACCGACAGGCCTGATTGCCAATATTGGCTCAACCTTTGCTGGCATCGGTTTCCCCGGGTATGCCAATTACGGTGCAACTAAATCAGGCCTGTATCGCTTTACCGAAGCGTTAAATCGGGAGTTATATGACAGTCAGCAGTGTGCCATTTATATCGCGCCTCGAGCTACCAAGACGGCTTTAAATGATGCACGTGCAACGGCGATGAATAAGCAACTACAAAATCATGTGGACTCACCCGAGTGGGTAGCGAATCACATTGTCTGTGCCATCGAAAAGCGTTGCTTTGCGACATGGCTCGGGTGGCCCGAAAAACTGTTTGTTCGTCTGAACCAACTTTTTCCATCGCTAGTGGGTCATGAGATCGCAAAACAAAAAGATATCATTGATCTTCACGCCATGACGCCGCAAGACTTGCCAGTTACAGAGGAGTCACACCATGACTATACGTAAATCGTTGTATATCGCCGTATGGGCACTCAGTTGTTCTTTGAACAGTGCGACAGCGCTGGCCGACCCTATTTTGACTAAGATCCAGACACGCTGGGCACAATGTAACTACACTGTCGAAAGCAGTGACGACAAAGTGGCGTGTTTCGACCGTTTAATCGATGACACGCAAATTGCACTCCTTGCTCAACCAGCGCGTCATGATCTAAAAATATGGCTTGCTATCAATAAGAGCTCGCTAGCCGGGGTTGACGGTGGCATGGGGGCATTGGCTTTGGTCAAAGATGCAAAAATCCTACTTGAAGATGTGGTAACACAGGCGCCGGAAACGCTGGACGGTTCGGCCCTAACGAGCTTAGCGACTTTGTACCACAAAGTGCCGGGCTGGCCGCTCGCATTTGGGGATGACGATGTGGCTGCCGTACTTTTTAAAAAAGCGCTCAAAATTAACCCTAGAGGTATTGATCCCAACTATTTTTATGGTGAATTTTTGGCAGATACCGGAAAAACCAACCTCGCTGTGGCATTCTTAAAGCAAGCACAAAAAGCTCCAGCGCGACCTGAGCGTCGTCTTGCTGATAAAGGTCGGCAACAAGAGATTGCCCAAAAACTGAAGGAGATTAATCAGCAATGAGGCTGTTACTGGTCGAAGACGATTGCATGTTAGGAGAGTCTATGGAGGCTTCGCTGCAGCGTCATGGTTACACCGTTGATTGGCTGCAGCGGGGCGGTGGTGTAGATGCGTTGTTAAATACCGAAAGTTTTACCGCTATCATTCTAGACTTAACCTTGCCAGACACTGATGGGCTTATTGTGTTGCGTAAAATTCGCCGCAAACATAGCGATATTCCTGTGATGATTTTGACCGCACGCGATGACATTGATGACCGTGTGAAAGGGTTAGATGGTGGAGCTGACGACTACATGATCAAACCTTTTGCACTCGAAGAGCTATTGGCGCGTCTGCGCGTCATGATCCGGCGTATTTCCGGTTATGCCGATACCACCATGTCATGCCATGGCGTGACCTTGTCGATGGCGACTGGCGACGTCGATATGCAAGGCGAGCCAATTCGACTAACGCCTAATGAGTTTAAATTATTATCGACGTTGATGGCACATGCTGGACGCGTGATGAATAAAGATCAGCTTCAACAAGCCCTTCATGGTATGGATGAGGGCATTAGTCCAAATGCTATTGAAGTGCATATTCATAACCTGCGTAAAAAAACCGGTGGTGCTTTAATTCAGAATATTCGCGGGGTTGGCTATATCATTGAAAAATAATAGACAACGTCCGCATTCAATAAAACGCCATCTCACGATTACGACTGTATGCACGGTGGGACTAATGATGTTTATCTCATGGTTACTGGTTTACAGCGAAGCCCGCCATGAAATTAATGAAGTTTATGACGCGCGATTGGGTCAATCGGCAAAAACCTTGGCGCTATCGGTGATGAACTGGGGAGATCAGCCGCCAAATAACTTTACACAAAGCTATACCCATTGGTTAAACGCGATTACTGCCAACGCAAAAGATGACGATACGACCACACCATTTGGTCACCCCTACGAAGATAATTTATTTTTTCAGTACCGTGTTAATGATGCATTAATTGCCAAAAGCCCTAATGCACCGGTGCAATGGATAGGGACATCGGGCAACCCCGGATTCGATGTGGTCACCGCGGCAGGTGAACAATGGCGAACCTTTACATTGGTTTTCGCTTTACCCGATGAACGGCAAGCTAGTTTGCTGGTCGCGGAAAAAGAAGCTATTCGCCAAGAACTGATGACAGAGGTATCACTGACCATTGGTTTACCTCAACTGTTGCTTATACCACTCTTGGCGCTGGTTATGGTCGTTCTAGTAAGTCGCGCATTTAAACCGTTAGGTGAGCTGAAAGATACTATCGCTGCGCGCAGTATCGATAATCTCGATCATATCCATGTTGCACAACCCACCGTTGAACTAGCGCCATTGGTTAAACAGCTAAATTATTTGTTTTCTCAGCTAAATAATGCGTGGGTGCGTGAAAAGCGCTTGGTTAGTACGGCTGCGCACGAGCTAAAAACTCCCCTCGCGGTACTGCGCCTCAATGCAGAAAACGCTTTATCTGCCGCCACAAAAGCCGAGCGAGATAACGATTTGACCAATATTCTTGCTGGCATAGATCGAACCGATCGCGTTATCCAACAATTGCTCATGCTTTCACGGGTGGAGCAGCAAAAAACTAGGGAGTCCACTCATGTTGATGTTGTCTCATTGCTACGAGAGCAAATTGCAGCACTCGTGCCCATGGCATTGACTCAACAACAGTCAATAGAGCTTGAAGGACGAGACCTCCTGTGGGTGAAAGGCCATCCCGTGATGTTGTCAGTCTTGTTTACTAATTTGATTGATAATGCAATTCGCTATGCAGGAGAAGGTGCATCTATCAGTGTGGTCACCAGTTGCTCAGCCAATACCGTGGTGGTGGCAGTGATTGATTCTGGCGATGCCATACCGGACGAAATTAAGAGTCGTATTTTTGATAAATTCTTCCGCGGTCATACCGAGAAAGGCGACGGGGCTGGTTTGGGTATGTCGATTGTCAAAGACATTGCTGAGCAGCATCAAGCGAGTATTGCGATTCGAAGCCCATATTTTTCCGACCATGGGAATGGTTTTACGGTCACTTTTCCAATTGCCTCCGTGTATGAGAGCAGATAGCTATATGCTTGATTGGTAAAAGGCAGCTAACCTTGCCAACGTCAAGTCTTGTGTAATCTTACACAAGGCTTTTTGTCTATAATGATAGACAGTCTGCTCTCGATTTTGGTTTAATACCCGAACAATAAAAGGATTGGTTAGGTATGAAATTGTATAACACGATTAAGGCTTACTTATTTGAAACGTTGGTTTTAGGGGGAGCGCTAGCGCTTGGTATATGGTTAGTGCTGGCCGGGTAGTCAATGAGCCTATACGCCGGTTTAGTACTAGAACGGGCTTTCTTTGCTCAATTCGTTGCAAATCTCGACAATAACAAGAGAAAGCCCCGAGCGGAGGACCTGCTGCTGGCGTTGCAGTTGTAGCTGATAAAACTCAATATCCACATCATCCTCTGGCGCTTCTATATCGCGCTGAATCATACTCATATTGTCGATTTTACGAAGCTTTTTTACCGCATCCAGTACGTTAGGGTCGGTGAAGTGGTAGTCGTCAGCATCATTACTTAGCTGGTTTTTAAGTTTAATGATCTGTTCAATATCGTGATAAGCGTCATCTGATAACACGCCTAGACCAAACAAGAGTTTTAATCGCACTGAAAGATCACCCAGTGGCCCCGTGTCATGCAGCAAAGGCCCCACCACTGATTCCACTGCAAAGTTATCTTTGCGAAAAACCCGCTTGATTAAGCCATCAATAGACGCTTCAAACGTATCGACCGCGGCAACAAAAAAGCCACGCACGGTTGTCGCTTGGTTTAATCGTTCAATGATGTCTGTTTCGTCGAAATTTTCTGCCATAGACTCAATACTGCTTATTGTTATAACGGGGGAGTTAAACTCCCCCTGTGAAGTGCGCGGTTTACAATTGCTGGTACAGGATGTTGATTGCCTCAATTTCAGGGCTTTCTTCTGCCAAGCCGGTGTATATCGCTAGTGTCTTTCTTACGCCTACCTCAGCCAGTGAAGCTTGAAGTTCTTCAGCTTGTGGGTCGGTGTGATTGGTATATTTCAATGCTGCGGCAATACCTTTTAACAACGCTCGGTTATCCGTGCCATATTCTATTGTACCCAGTAATGGCTTGATAAGCCTATCGTTCTGACTTAGCTTTCGAATAGGCTGGCGGCCAACTCGATCGACCTCATCAACCAAATAGGGGTTTGAGAAACGCCCCAAAATTTTCTCGATGTACGCTTGGTGAGCGGCGCGGTTAAACCCGTAGCGTTGAATAAGCACTTCGCCGCTTTCCTGCATGGCCTGTTTCACCACGGCATGAATCTGTGGATCGGTAATGGCTTCACGAATGGTACGGTGGCCGCTTAAGCACCCCAAATAAGCAGTGATACAGTGACCTGTATTCAAGGTGAAAAGCTTGCGTTCGACAAACGCCATGAGGTTTTGTGTCTTCTCCATCCCTGCAATATCTGGGATTTCGCCTTTGAACTGTTGTTCATCCACAATCCACTCGCTGAAGCTTTCTACCGTGACCTCTAAGGGATCATCGTTCGCCGCTTCCGCAGGCGGCACAATGCGATCAACTGCGGAATCGACGAAACCAATCAGTGCGTCTGCTTTCTCATGGAATGCGGGGTCAAGGTGCTTATAGACTTCGCCTTTGAGATGCGACGTACCACGGATCATGTTTTCGCAGGCAATAATGTTTAGTGGGGCCTCATTGCCGGATGCGAAACGTTTTTCAATGCCGGTGGCGATGGTCTTGGCAATAATATCAAGCACATTAGGGCCAACAGCTGTGGTCACTAAATCCGTTTTTACGATTTTTTCGATAACATCATCACTTGCCGAATTGACTGCCGTGATATGAGAAACCGTGTCGATATGGCAGTCATTGCCGACCACTTTGACGTTGTAGCTTTGTTTGTGACTGAGTTGATCAATGAGGGGCGCATCAACATCTGCAAAGGTGACCTCGACATTGGCATCCGCGAGTAATTTTCCGATAAAGCCGCGGCCAATATTGCCGGCACCAAAATGAACAGCATTTTTCATAATATTTACCTCAAACTAAAAAAGATGGATATAAGGGACCACCTCAGTGGTCTCCTTATCAGACTGATTAATGGGACGACGTCATATGAGTGACGTTTTCATCACTTAATAGATTGAGGATCTCGTCAATACTGTCGGTACTGGTGAGGGTATCTATTGCATCAGGTTCATCTAGCGCATTAGTGATAGCGGTAATAACTTGGATATGCTCATCGTTTTTGGCGGCAATCCCGATCACCAATTTGGCGATATCGTCTTTATCGTCGGTGAACTGCACACCCTTTGGATACTGGCATACTACGATGCCGGTTTTCTTGACTCCATCTTTCGCTTTGACGGTGCCATGAGGGACGGCGATAGATTCACCGAGGTAAGTTGGAGTTAATGCCTCGCGCTCAAACATGGCGTCGACATAGCCTGGTTCTACGTAGCCGAGTTTGACAAGTTGATTGCCGGCAAATTGGATCGCCTGTTCTTTGTTTGTTGCCGTTAAGCCAACATGGATATTTTCACGTTGGAGTTGAAAAGTGGGCGCTGGCGTTGGCTCGAAGCTATCGTCATTCGCGGCAGTATCAGGAACCCTAAGCACTTGCGGATCGTTCGCTGCAGGGTATTTTGCCGCGAGAATTTGGGTGACCAACTGGCCGTAAACCTCACCATCAAGGAAGTTATTAAGTGAAATATGGTGAGCTGATGGGGCGTGAGCACGTGCGCGCTCGGTTAGGTCTTTGTGCGTGATCACAATCTGCGCATCCTCAGGCAAACTATTAACCGCGATATTAGTGACACCAATATCTAGACCGGCGCTTTGCACTTTTTTGCGCAGCAAGCTGGCACCCATGGCACTGGATCCCATACCCGCATCACACGCAACCAAAATATGCTTAACGGATGCAAAATTAACCGTGCCTTTGGGCGCGGATGAGGGAGCGGAGGTATCTGCTTTCGCGCCTGTCTTCATGTCTTTCATTTTCGCAGTCGCTTCATCGAGTGAAGCTTCGTCACCATCGCCCTCTGTGCTTTTTTGCGTTTTCATCAGCAAAGCGGCAACCACAAATGACACACTGGCAGCGGCAATAATTGACGCTAAGACACCAACAACCGATCCTTTTTGCGTCATTAATAGCACGGCAAAGATAGAGCCAGGAGATGCCGGTGACACAATGCCTGCATCAAACACAGTGAGAACGAATACACCTGTCATACCTCCAGCAATGGCTGCAAGGATAAGACGTGGATTCATTAAAATGTAAGGGAAGTAGATCTCGTGAATACCACCGAAGAAGTGAATAATCGATGCACCCCCTGCGGTTTGACGTGCTGTGCCTTTACCAAACACCATGTACGCTAACAAGATGCCCAAACCTGGACCTGGATTCGCTTCAATGAGGAAGAAAATCGACTGGCCTGCTTCTGATGCTTGTTGAATGCCCAGAGGAGAGAAAATGCCGTGGTTGATCGCATTATTCAAGAACAAGATCTTAGCGGGTTCAACAAATACCGACGTCAGCGGTAACAAGTGCGCTGAGACCAAAAATTCAACGCCCGCAGCCAGACCATTGGACAACAGTTTTACGAACGGGCCGATGAGGAAGAAAGCGATAATCGCGCAAAGCATACCGATAATACCGGCAGAGAAGTTATTCACTAACATCTCAAACCCGCTTCTCACTTTGCCATCGATATAAGCATCGAATTTTTTAATGGCCCAGCCGCCGAATGGACCAACTATCATCGCGCCCATAAACATGGGAATGTCAGTCCCGACAATCACCCCCATGGTGGTAATCGCGCCGACAACAGCGCCGCGTTCGCCGCCAACAAGTTTACCGCCGGTGTAGCCGATCAGCAGTGGTAGTAGGTAGGTAATCATGGGGCCGACCATGGCCGCTAATGTCTCATTGGGTACCCAACCGGTCGGAATAAATAGTGCGGTAATAATCCCCCACGCGATGAATGCGCCGATATTGGGCATCACCATATTTGAGAGGAAGCGACCAAAATTCTGTATCTTGATCTTGGTGTCAGATGATATCATAACAATACCCCGTTTGATGTTCTCACTGAACGTGTATGGTAGAACGGTTCGCCAAAACCGTCTGGCTAGTTAGTACCCAGTCAATTTACCACACATTTTTTCGAGAGAACTGATAACGGGGATTTGTCGACACACCTCTCACTATTCACGTCGCAACTATATTTTACCCCAACACCTGTCACAAAAATAACATGAAAGTTTAGTACAAAACGAAAAAAACAACATTGTCAATAAAAATTATAATGACCATTATCACATTTTTTGTGTTTGCGTTATAAAATTTATAGTGATATAGATCACTCTTTATTTTTTTAGAACAGTGAAATAAAAAATCAGAGTGACTAATATCACACTGTTTGCCTGGTCGATATTAATTCATTGAGTGATCTTTATCACGTTTGTTTTTTTGTTACGAATAGTGACGGTTTGGTCGGTGTCGTATTGAAGCAGTAAACAGGCTCAATCACGTTGAGCCTGTTTATTGAAAGTACCAAAGCTGTTATCGCAGGTGGAAGAGTTAATATGCTCCTGCGCTGTAGATCAGCTCGTAGCTGTGGCTGTAGATCTCCAAGATATTGCCGAATGGGTCTTCCATATAGATCATGCGATAGGGCTTCTCTCCAGGATAGTAATAGCGTGGTTTCTCCATCCGTTTCTTACCGCCAGCTTCAACAATACGCTCGGCTAATGCTTCAACATTTGGATCTTGCACGCAGAAGTGAAATACGCCCGTTTTCCAATACTCGAAATTGTTGTCAGGGTTTTGCTGATCCTTAAACTCAAATAGCTCTACACCAACGCGGTCACCTGTCGATAAATGGGCAATGCGAAAACGTTCCCAACCTTGGCCAAACACATCGGTGCACATTTCGCCGATTGCACTGTCGTCTTCAACAATCTCAGTAGGCACCATGATGAGATACCAACCAAGCACCTGCGTGTAAAACTCAACGGCTTTTTCTAAGTCAGGGACGGAAATACCAATGTGTGAAAATGTACGTGGGTAAGGGGTCTGCATCGTTTGTTCCTCTTTGCTTACGTCTTCATTGTTTGCAAGCATGAGGCACCTAAACCATAATGTTAAATTATGGTTTGCAATGATTGTAATGACATTTTGTTATGGTTAACCCTGTTTGGCTGAAAACCTTTTGCACCCTGGTAGATGTTGGCACTTTTACTAAGGCCGCTGATAAATGCTATATGACGCAGTCTGGCGTAAGCCAGCACGTGCGAAAGCTTGAGGACTCATTATCTTCAACGTTGGTCATTCGAGGAAAGAAAGGCGTGGTGCTGACCGAGGCAGGACAACAACTCTATCGTCAAGGGAAGGACGTGCTACAAACGTTGGATAATCTTGCTGTAACCATCAGTCGCGATCCCGGCTATGAAGGCGAGGTACGCATTATGTCGCCGGGAAGTGTCGGGCTCCGCTTGTATACGCGTTTGCTCGATCTTCAGGTGACATATCCTGCCCTTACGATTAACTATCGATTTGCGCCAAATGGCGATGTTCACAAGGCTATCTTAAATAACACCATTGATATTGGCCTAACAACGGCTTGTCCAGTTGACCCGAATATTCAGTCTGAACCCATTGGCGAAGAGCCGTTATTGCTGGTGACACCGCGCCATATTAAAGACCCTACATGGGAAACACTCTGCCAACTTGGATTCATTGATCACCCAGATGCTAGGCATCACGCAGAGTTATTACTTGGGGCGAACTTCGAGCAATATCAAACGGCGCAGTTACGCCCCGTTAAGCAATCTGGTTTTTCTAACCAAATAAGTCTTATCTTACTACCCGTTGCACGCGGACTTGGCTTTACCGTCTTGCCCGCCAATGCTGTCGCGGCTTTTGCTCAACAAGCGGCCATTAAAGCTCATTACTTACCGACACCGGTCAGTGAAACCTTATATCTCTCCTCTCTTGCCGGACGCGAGCTGCCTCAGCGCGCGATCAATATTGCAAACGTCATTCAAGAGCAGGTAAGGGCGTAGTCCAATAGCGGCGAGCGCGCCGCCATTTTCAATTAGCCGCGATCATGACTCTGCTGATTTCTCAACCCGCAGCTTTTGCTCGCGCACTTTGCGACGTAATAGCTCGGTATAAATCGGTTGGCCGCCAAGTAATTGTGCAACAAGGGTGGCGCCGAGGGTGGTAATAATCAGCGGCAAAATCAGATAGTAGTTATTGGTCATCTCAATCACCAACAAAATTCCCGTGATAGGCGCGCGTACGGTCGCGGCGAACAAAGCGCCCATGCCCGCAATCGCGAACATCCCCGGTTCAATGCCCATATCCGGATACATATTGGTAACCACTAAGCCATAAACCGTCCCTAGCAAGGTGCCTAGCGCCAGCATGGGGGCGAAAATGCCGCCCGGTGCGCCGGAGCTAAAACAAATCACCGTCAGCAGCGTACGCGCCATAAAGATAAATAGCAGCGCACTGATGGAATAGTTTAAGCTAACAAAATCTGGCACTAAGTTAATGCCGCCATGGGTCAGCTCTGGGGCATAGATCAGCAATAAGCCAAAGAAACCGCCTAGCGTGGCCCCTACTAGCCAGATTCGTTTTTGACTTTTTTGATAAAAACGTTGGAAAAAGTCCTGACACCGCATAATCAAAAAATTAAACAGCACGCCAAACACGCCAAAACAACAACCTAGTGCGAGAAAGAACCATAAAGAGGCAAGTGGTGGTGTCTCGTACTGGGGCAGAACAATCACTGCCTCTTGGCCATTGATATAGCGAAAAACGATATCGGCCATGATGGCGGCAATGATCACTGCTTTTATCGAGATCAAGGTATAGCGAAACTGAGGTCGCATTTCCTCAACCACGAACATGATCGCCGCAAGGGGGGCATTAAACGCCGCGGCGAGACCGGCGGCAGCCCCGGATGCAAGCAGTGTTTGGTTACTGTTTCTGTCTTTGATGCGAAAAGTATCGGTGACCATGCGACCAATATTGGCACCGATTTGCACACTAGGACCTTCTCGTCCGAGGATCATCCCTGAGCCTAGCGCACCTAAACCGCCGAAAAATTTCACTGGGATTACCCGCCACCACCGCGTAGGTCGAATGCCTTCCATCGCGCCTTCCACCTCAGGGATCCCTGAACCAGCGGCCTCGGGCGCAAATCGATGAACAAGCCAATAGCCCATTAAGGCCAGGCCGGCACTGATAATAAAAGCGAGTAATCCCAATGGAATCATTGAGCTAATGTTGCTGTCTAGCCAGTCAGTTCTTGACTGAGAGAGGGTATGAATCGCGAGTTCGAAAAGGGTGACAACAACGCCGCCTAAAAAGCCGATGACAACGGCGAGCAAAAGAATAGAAACGGGCGTTTTGTCGCGTGACCATAATTTATCAAAGAAAACGCTAGATTTATAAAAGATGGCTCTTTTCTTGCCTGTTTTACTTACAATTTTCATCTATGTGAACGCAAAGTTTGAAAAGAAAAATGACGATGTATGGGGGCACTCATTCTTGCGCCGACACCGTGCTGGGAACGTCCTGTTCCCCGAGAGAACGCATTTATACTACGCCAATTCACCTAACATGCAAGCGCTTGACCGGTGTCTAATTATTCGGCTAGCCAAGATAAAAATCCCTGGAGTAAGCGATACGGGGCGGCGATAACGATAAGGGCATATTTTCAGACGTTTCACTGGGGGAGTCCGTATTGAGTGATAGCGTACCACCTCCCTGTCTCTGAATAATTGATTTGAATTAGATCACAGTTTGTTAGGGACAAAATGTCCGCTGCGACACCATTGGCCGCAGCGGTGCGAATCAACCGCGACCAGGCGCTTGGGTTGCGGCAATGTGATCGCCGATCTCAATCAAACGGCTCAAAATCCGCTCACCATCAACGCCAATGCCATTGTGCTCGTATTCGTTAGTCATCCACGCTTGACTGTTGGCAATCTGCGCCAAGGTTTGACGGGAATAATCGAACTCGACAAACATGTCATCCACATAGGTGGCACAGGCGAGCGGCACCGTATTGCATTTCAGCGCATCCAGATCATACAGCGCCGGCCAATCGCTCTTTTCTGCCAGTAACATGGCAGCGTCTTTGAGCGGTTTAAGGGTAGCCAGTTGATCAAACATCCACGGGTAAACCATTTCGCCGGTAAAACGGAACGGCTGATCGGGCTGATAGTGGAACTGCGGGAATTGATCGCGCACCCGATGGGCTGACCACTGCGACGCCTGCTGCTGGCAGTAAATCGATTCATGCAAAATCGCGTAAAACGGGTTGGTTAAATACCCTTGGTCAGCCTGCATCGCATTTAAGAATGGATAGCTTAAGGTACGCTCACCATTCACCTCTATAAAGGCTCGCTCTAGTAGGTAATACAGTGGCAGACCCGCATGACCGCGGCCAAGGTTCAGGCCAATAGTTTGGAACTGCTCCACCGTAAACGGCTGACCGTTTGGCAGTGTCACCGCATTGTTTTGCAGATACTGGGCAATCTCGTGACAGCGGGCTTGTGCATCGGGGAATTGGGCGAAAAACTGCTGGTTCTTGTCTTCCACACGCTGATAGGTTTTTTGATAAACCGCATCGGCGTGTCCCTCGAGCGGCGGGATCCCACCGGTGACAAACGCGCGAGACAAGGACTGCGGAAAGAACGACAAATAGGTGAGGGCACAGAACCCACCAAAGCTTTGCCCGAGGATCGCCCATTGCTTGATGCCTAGCGTCTCGCGTAAACACTCGGCGTCTTTCACGATGCTGTCGGCGCGAAAATGGCTCAGATACGCTGCTTGCTCGGCAGGTGTGAGATGGGCAAGCGTTTGGTGGTTTACCGGCGAGCTTAAGCCCGTGCCGCGTTGGTCGAGCAACAACACGCGATAATCGTCTAATGCGCGTTTTAGCCAACCTGTGGCGCCGTTGGGGCGGGGAGACTCCATGCCTGGCCCACCTTGAAAATACACCAGCCACGGCAGATCTGCTTCGTGATGGCGTGTATCAACCACTTCACGAGCAAAAATAGTGATCGGCGTACTATTGGCGTCACTGTGATCCAGTGGGACCTCAACACGGTGACTGCGATAACGGATATAACGATCATAAAGATCTTGCATGGTAATGCCTTTATAAACAGAAAGATGACGATGATTAGGTTATCAGAGTTGTTCGGTCTCAGCGAGCAAGCACGAAGCCGAACCTCTTCAATTTTTATGTGATCTATATCACTTTTATATTTACTTAGCCTGCTAACTATTTTATATTGCTTGTTCTCTATTACTTAGCAGGCTAAGTAATCCGCACGATTGAGGGAGAGATCGCATGACCGCTTCACATCCAGAACATATGTCGATAGCTGAACATCTAGGACGGACCGCACGACTATGGCGACGCGTAGCCGATTCCGAGCTTGAACCACTTGGGCTCAGTTATCCGCGCTGGAGTGCGCTGTGGATGTTACGTCGATTGGGCGATGGCATCAGCCAAAGTGAGTTGGCGCAAGCGTTAGAGATTGAGCTGGGCTCGTTAATGCGCACGTTAAAGCACCTTGAGGAACAAGGGCTGATCACACGGCGCTGCTTACCCGAAGATAAACGAACCCGAACCGTCCATGTCACCGACAGTGGTTGTGAATTAATGTCGCGTATCGAAGCGCGGGTGTTGCGGGTACGCAAACATTTGTTGTCTGGTATCGCCGCTGAAGATTTTGAGGCTTTAGAGCGTGTATTGGTCACCATCAATCAAAACGCACTCGACTACGTAACGTCTTCTCAAGATGAATAAAAAGCAAGGCGATACCTTGTTCTTGTTAGGGCGACGCTGTTCAGCGCGATACTTTCCAGTGCAACACTAATCAATAATGATGTAGATAAGTAAAGGTAATAAGCACGAATGACACCGGATGAAAAATTTTCTCGCTGGGTAAAAATAGCGGCGCTCAGTTTTCTGATCCTTTTCGGTTATTTTTTAATTGCAGATAATACGATGCCACTCACGCCTCATGCGATGGTGACACGCACCGTCACTAAAGTGGCACCACAAGTGAGCGGCCCAGTCAGCGCGCTTGCGGTCGACAACAACCAAGACGTTCACCAAGGTGATGTGCTGTTTCGGATTGAAAGCGCGCCTTACCGAATTGCCGTCGACCAAGCAAAGCTCGCACTTGCCCAGGCCAGACAAAGCAATGCTCAGCTCGATGCCTCCTTGATGGCCGCGCGCCAAGATGTCTCTGCGCTCGCGTCGGTATTGGCACAAAAAGCACGCGAAGCGAAACGATTAAAAGCTCTATTTGCTAAAAATGGTGTGTCGCAGCAGCAGCGTGACGATGCGATTAGCGCGGCCGATACTGCACGCGCCAAATGGGAAGCTGCCAAAGCGCGTGTCAGTGCGCTTCAAATTCAACGGGGCGGTGATGGTGCCAGTAATATTGCCGAACAAGTGGCATTGAGCAAGTTAAAGAAAGCGCAATTGAATCAATCGTATACCACCGTAAAAGCCAGCCATGACGGCGTAGTGACCAACCTGCAATTAGACGTGGGCGCCTATGCCAGTGCCGGCCAGCCAATCATGGCATTGGTGTCAGAACGTGCACAAGTGATTGCCGATTTTCGTGAGAAAAGTGTGCGCGACATTGAAGCAGGTTATACCACGCTAGTGGCGTTTGACAGTGAGCCCGGCGCTTTATATACCGGCCATGTTACCAGTGTTGATGCGGGGGTCAGTGCAGGTCAAATCGATGCTAATGGCCAGTTAGCCTCACCCACCAATTCCAACCGATGGGTACGCGATGCACAGCGTATGCGTCTGCACATTCAACTTGATGAATGGCCATCTCATGCCCTCCCCACGGGTGCTCGCGCCACGGTACAACTGGTGCCTGACCATGCGATAAGCGGTCTGCTCGCAAAAGCACAAGTGGGCTTTCTGAGTATGCTGCATTACATCTACTAAGGGCGAGTGCAATGAATTTATGGCATCACCCGTTAAGCGATAATGATGTACGCCAATGTGCGCGCATAGCCACCGGCGCGACCTTAGGATTCGCGATTTGTAAGTTTTTCGACTGCAGCTTTGGGGTGTTTTTTACCGTCACGCCAATGTTGCTGCTCGGCCTTGTCCCGGTGATCAATGGCCGTGCCGCGCGTCAGCTTTTGGCCTCAGCAGTGATCAGTGGGTTAGAAGTTGGACTGCTGGGCGGATTATTTGGCGCGCATCCAGGGTTAATGACGCCTTTGGTATTCTTGTTGTTCACCTACAAATTTGCCTGCATGTCAAAAGGGCGTTTTTTTCTTTTTGGTGCCAACAGCGTGTTAAGCCTTAGCATCATGCTTCATTTTGCGAGTTATCCCGATTTACCGATCAATACCTTAATCTTCGGTAACCTGGGCGCGAATGTGTTATCGGTCGCAGTGGCGTATCTCGTCACCTGGTTAATTCCTGATGTCACGCCGCGCCAGCCGCCCGTTGCATCCGCAGGGGGAAAACAATCCCATCGGATGCGGCATGAAGCACTCATGGGCGCGACGTTGGCGACGGTCTCGTTTTTTATCTTTCAGCTGTTTGATTTGCGCGATTCGATTTCAGCACAAGCCACCACCGTGTTGTTGCTGTTCCCGATGCATTGGAACGGCTCGCTCAGTTATGCGCGTAAACGGGCGATTGGCACTGTGTTGGGCGTGGTGTATGGGGTGGGCTGCCAAGTTATTTTATACGATTGGTTTAACGTGCTGATCTTGGTGATCCCGCTGCTTTGGATAGGCACCATGTTGTTTGCTAAAGCGCATTTAAAAGAGGCCGGTGGCTCAGGCGTGGGGTTTGGGGCCATGGCAACGCTCGGGATCTTATTCGGGCAATACTTAAGCCCCAACCAAGACTTTATGTACGATGCCTTATATCGAGTCAGCAGCAACTTAGTCGCCATTGTACTCACCTTGATGCTTTGCTTTATCGTGCATAAATTACTTAATTACTTCCCGGCAACGCGGTTTGGCGTCACTTAACTGCCGATTATGCTGGGCACGAACATGCTTCGCTTCAGTCAACTAATAATCATGATTTTTGCGGCTAACCTCTCAGCCCAATTTCACTTTTGCGAAGCATCACTTGTTTAACCCATGACCTACCGCTATGATTCTGTTTAACAATTATGTACAGAGAGGAAGTCAGCCGTCTCTCATACTGTTCGACACTGAATTTTTCGGCACATTACGCGCCGGTTGTGACGGCTTTAGTCCTTCCCCATCATTTAAAAAGGCAGCGTAGTGAAAAAACTCATTTTGATCGTGGTCTGTGCCATGTTTGCGGTTGCGGCCATTGCAAGCATCACGGCCACTACCTTTATCTCGCATGACGAGATAGACAGCATTATTCTTAAACGTTCGCAAGCACAGGCTGAGCTACTTGCCGACCGTGCGGAATACATCTTAGAAAACTCCTCCACGCCTACCGCTGATCTGCAAGACATGGTGTCCGATCTTAAAGGTCGAGACGACATCAGCTACGCAGTGATGATTGATAAAAACATCAAAGCGATTGCCCATAGCGATAGACAGAAAATTGATAAGGTGTACAGCGATAATTATACCGTCGCCGGTGCCGGCCAGGGTCAGCCCCAGCATTCGCGCTGGTACGCCGATGTGCAAGATGTATGGGTGTACGACATCATGATGCCGGTGTACGTCGATGGCCGTCTTTGGGGTGCGTTTGATGTCGGCATTCCCATCACCGAAGTCGATGCTGCCGCCAATGATATCGCCATTGCCCAGCTTACCGCGATTGGCTTGATTTTTATCGGCTGTACCTTGGTGCTAGTGTGGCTACTCGGCCGTTTATTCGCGCCGCTTAAAGGCTTAGAACATGCGCTGGCAGATATCTCGAAAGGCGATGGTGACCTTACCGTGCGCTTGCCCGTGACCGGCAATAACGAGATCACTCGCATCTCAGAGGCGTTTAACACCTTTGTGGATAAAATCGACCAAATCATCGCTAACGTGGTTGATACCGGTGAAGAGCTTGGCCGCTCGGCGGGATCATTGCGCGATAAAGCAGCGCAGTCATTAAAGCGCGGTGAGTCACAAAGCGAGCAAGCCTTGTTGGTGGTCACCTCAATGAACGAAATGATCGCCACCATTAATGAGATCTCGCAAAGTGCGTCTAGCGCGGCGGACTCGGCCTCATCGGCGAACAGCGAAACCGAAGCCGGCAAGCAAACCTTGACCGAGGCAACCGCGACGATTAACCAACTCGACACTGAGATGGATAACATGTCAACGGTGATCACCTCGTTGGCCGAGCGAACTCAGTCGATTGTCTCGATTCTGGATGTGATTCGCGGGATCTCTGAGCAAACGAACTTGCTTGCCTTGAACGCAGCGATTGAAGCGGCACGTGCTGGTGAGGCTGGACGTGGCTTTGCGGTGGTCGCCGATGAAGTGCGCAGCCTGGCGACTAAAACCTCACAATCGACCGAAGAAATTCAATCGACTATTGATCAGCTGCAGCAAGAAGCGAAAAATGCCGTTGATGCTATGGATACCAGCAAGGCATTGACCACCGAGGGTAACCGTGCCACTGAGCAAGCACTGACAGCACTAGAAAGCATTGCCACGCAGGTAAGCACCATCTTAGATATGAACACCCATGTTGCGACCGCGACCGAAGAGCAATCGAGCGTGGCGAATGAAATCAACGTCAACATGGATAATGTTAACCAAGCGGCACAAGCCGGTTTGGAAGATAGCCATAGTCTAGAGGCCAGCAGTCAAGACTTAGCCGGTCTGGCACAAACGCTCGACCAACATGTCGGCGCCTTCAAAATCTCGGCAATCAAACCGACAACAGGTACCTTGCGCGCGTCGCGTCATTAATTCATCTTTGAATGAGCGCGTACAACAATCGCCAGCCCCGTGCTGGCGATTTTTCTATCGTGCGCCCATTGATGCAGACGTGCTTGTACGCAGCTGTTGGTCGGGCAGGTGGTCGGCAAGAAACTCTAACCACGCGGCTACCTTGGGCTGTAACTGGCGTCCGCTGGGGTAGAGCGCCCAAATACCTTCATCGTCTACCCGATAATCCGTTAACACCTCAACCAGTTCGCCGTTTGCCAATGCCGCCTGCACATAATAATGGGGCAGCTGCGCCAAGCCTAGACCATGCTTAGCCGCATCGAGTAAGGCCACACCAGAGTTACAGCGTAACTTTCCTGATACGGTCAGTGTGCGAATTTTACCGCTGCTTTGATAATGCCAATGTTCATTTGAGCCCACCAAACAGGTATGGCGACTGAGTGCACTGGGTGAATCAGGAGAGCCATGAGCGGCTAAATAGCCAGGGCTGGCACAAATGGTTAATTGGCGCGATCCCAACCGTTTTGCCTTAAGGCTCGAGTCGGGTAAGTGACCAATACGAATTGCCACATCGGTGCCGGTATCGGTGAGATCTACGCGTCGGTTAGTCAGGTGTAAATCGATCGACACTTGCGGGTAAGCGGTTAAAAATGGCGCAAGTAAAGGGGCAATATATTGCTCACCAAAGTTCACCGGCGCAGTGACGCGGACCAGCCCAGAAGGAAGCGCTTGCGATTGAGTAATGGTTTGCTCAGCATCGACCAAGGCCGCGAGCAGTGGGCGGCAGCGTTGATAATAGAGCTCACCTTCGTCGGTGAGTGACACTTTGCGGGTGGTGCGATGAAACAGCTTCACCCCCAAATACGCCTCAAGCGACGCCACCCGACGACTTACCGACACCACCGTGATGTCCAATTTATTAGCCGCTTGGGTAAAGCTGCCATGCTCGGCTACCGATAAAAATTCGTTTAATCCTTCCCAATGGGGTGCCATTACCGTCTACCCTGTCTATATTCACTGACACATATTATTACGACAGTGAAATAATGATTTTCAATTTTGCCAGATTATAACTAAAACTAACTTAGTTAGCATAGTCAGGTCGTAATCGTGAACAAAAAGGATTCTCCAATGGCACTAACAATCAAGCCGGGACAAACGCATATCAAATCAAAAGCCGCGGTCGCATGGGGGCCAGGTGAACCCCTGAAAATGGAAGAGGTCGACGTTCAATTACCTAAACCAGGTGAAGTTCTTGTCAGAATCGTCGCTACCGGTGTATGTCATACCGATGCCTTTACCCTATCGGGTGACGATCCTGAAGGGGTATTTCCTTCTATTCTTGGCCACGAAGGCGGTGGCATTGTTGAAATGGTCGGCGAGGGTGTGACCAGCGTAGAAGTGGGCGACCATGTGATCCCGCTTTACACTGCCGAATGTGGCGAGTGTAAATTCTGTCTATCTGGCAAAACCAACCTATGTGGCGCGGTGCGTGAAACTCAAGGCAAAGGCCTGATGCCCGATGGCACCTCGCGCTTTTCGATTAACGGCGAGACCATTTTCCACTACATGGGCTGCTCGACCTTCTCCGAATACACGGTATTGCCAGAGATCTCATTGGCGAAAGTGAGCAAAGCCGCGCCGCTGGAAGAAGTTTGCTTGCTTGGCTGTGGTGTCACCACCGGCATGGGCGCAGTGATGAACACCGCCAAAGTAGAAAAAGGCGACACCGTGGCGATTTTCGGCTTGGGTGGCATTGGCCTGTCAGCCATCATCGGTGCCCGTATGGCCGGCGCAAGCCGCATCATTGGCATTGATATCAATGAAAGCAAATTCACCCTTGCCAAGCAGCTGGGTGCCACCGATGTGATTAACCCTCAAGATTACAATCAGCCAATCCAGCAAGTGATTGTCGAGATGACCGACGGCGGCGTTGATTATTCGTTTGAATGTATCGGTAATGTCGATGTGATGCGCCAAGCGCTGGAATGCTGCCACAAAGGCTGGGGTGAGTCAGTGATCATTGGGGTTGCTGGCGCCGGCCAAGAGATTTCAACCCGTCCATTCCAGCTGGTGACAGGGCGCGTTTGGAAAGGCTCGGCGTTTGGTGGCGTAAAAGGCCGCTCAGAGCTGCCCGGCATTGTTGAGCGTTACCTCGATGGTGAGTTTGGCCTGCAAGAATTTATCAGCTATACCATGGGCCTTGATGAAGTGAACCGCGCCTTTGAACTGATGCACGAAGGCAAAAGCATTCGCAGCGTGATCCACATGGACCAATAACAGGACGGCCGCCGTGGCAACACGGCGGCAGAATAACCATGCAACTAGAAAAAATAAGCGAAAACAAAGTCGCAGGCGGTTGGCACCAACGTTGGCAGCATGACTCTAGTGCCACCAACGGCAAAATGACGTTTGCGATCTTTCTGCCTGAGAAAACCAACACCCAACCGGTGCCCGTGCTCTACTGGCTCTCGGGCCTGACCTGCACCGACGAAAACTTTATGCAAAAGGCCGGCGCGTTTAAACAAGCCGCCACCTTGGGCATGGCGATTGTGGCGCCGGACACCAGCCCGCGCGGCGAGGGTGTGGCGGACGCCGATCAATACGATCTCGGCCAAGGGGCGGGGTTTTATGTTAATGCCACCCAAGCGCCGTGGCAGTCGCACTACCAGATGTACGACTACGTCGCCAATGAGCTGCCCGAGCTGATTGAATCGCACTTTGCGGTCAACAACCAGCGCGCAATTGCCGGACACAGCATGGGTGGCCACGGCGCGCTAGTGATTGGTTTGCGTAATCCCTCACGCTACAGCAGTATTTCCGCGTTCAGCCCCATTTGTCATCCCACCGATTGCCCGTGGGGCAAACAGGCCTTTAGCGCCTATTTAGGCGATGACGAACAAACATGGCAAGCCTACGATGCCACCGTGTTACTCGCCCAACGCCCCACCGCCATGCCGATGCTGGTGGACCAAGGCGACAAAGACGGCTTTTTAGTCGACCAGCTTAACCCGCAAGCCCTAAAACAAGCGGCAGAGAAACACAACTCTCCGCTTACCTTGCGCATGCAACCTGGTTACGACCACAGCTACTTTTTCATCAGTACCTTTATTGATGAACACCTCGCCTTCCACGCCACCCGCTTTGCGCGGTAAGGCACACAAAACGTTGAGACTCCAAGCGGCCATCCAGGCCGCTTTTTTTTGCACCCATTTCACAAACTATGGCTTATCTAACACTTTGGACAATAGCGCACGAAAAGCAAAACAGCGCTTGATACACTAACCCGCAAATTAGCCAATAGATGGCGTGTTAGGTGCCGACAACTGATCGGCGGTAGCGTGGTGAATGCATGGATGGTTCCAGTTTCACGCTTGGGGACAGTGTGAATGCCCGAGCAGCGATAGGCGGCATGCATACTATCGCGGAAAAGAGACATGCATGACATGTAATAAACTCTTTTTATAACAATGGTTTAGTAAGATAATAATGCGTGTAACGATTTTGGGCAATCGCTCATGCGCACTAACTACAATGTTATGTGCTTGCGTAAGCTAAGGGGGTCTTGAAAGCTAGATGTTTCGAGCGAGAAAATTGATTCTTAAGGTTCTATCGAGTAATATTAACTACGTATCGTAATATTGATACATCCGCGAAAGGAACAAAGGTAAATTATTATGACTAACCCAAACTTAGACCTGCTCAGAATGGCAAGTGACATCGGTGATAAACATCGAGGTGTTTCAGTGGTTGGCAAAACTAAAGAAGAAACAATGGCTAATCTTCTTACCATGTTTAAGACTAGTAATGAGCAACATCAAACAGAAACCAATAACAAGAGCTCTCGTTAATCCTTCCTTTCAAGAAATTAGCGACTATTTCGGCTATGATTCAACGAAGTATGTTCCCGAGATAGCCGCTCTCCTGCAACAGTGGGCCGATCAAGGTTACGTTGAAGTATATCAAACAATTCAAGACCGAGAGTACGGAATGATTAAATCGTCCGAACTTAACAGTAAGGGTGTACTCGCTCCTTACTATATAGGTCTGTATCACGCGCGCTTAGTCGAGGGCGAGCATGATCCATTAGTTGTCGTTAAGTTCTACGAAGATGAAATTCAATATCATACTGAATCTGCTACAGAAGCTGTTGATATGCGCTTTATGATAGATCATGAGGACCTCTTTGGCACAGCTAGTGTTAAAAGAGATCCTGCTGCATTAAGAAAAATGTGGTTGGAGGTAAAGGGTAAAATCGACGAGGGTGATCCTTCATAACTCCAGTCGAGATCGTACATAACAAGTATGTCGTCAATCGTTAAATTTTGGCGAGGTGTTCATCAAGCTCAGCTTGCATGGCTGCTTCAGTGAGTTGCTTGATGAGGGGGTTAAGATACCGTCTTTGCCGGTGAGGTCTTTACCTTCACGCAAAGCTTGCAAGGCGGCATCCATATCGAATGTTGGTTTGGTCATGTGTCATCCCTTTTTGATACAGTCTAACGAAATGACACAGAATTCTGAACACTACCGTACGACTTGAGCACGTCCATCTTGAATCACCTTTTTGCCTTTATATCGCCCACTTTCTTGTGTCACGGGAGCAACACCCATGAGTGATGCCGCTTGCTGAGGGATCCCCTCATAATTTTCTTTATCGTTCCCACGCTCCCGCGTGGGAACGAGTTAAATTGTGCCCGTGAGAGGCAGCACACCAACCCCAACCACTGAACCAAACCGAACCACGTTCGTACTGGGTATCGTCATTTTTAACCGAATCAATATCTAACGGGGTGAGCGTGAACCAAATCAATCCAGCCAAGTTACGCAATAGCAAGTGGACGGCGGTAAAACCCATTCATCGCGAGAAGCACTTTGTAGTCTCTGACGTTGAGTATGATGAAGACGGTGTGGTGGTGTTATGCGTGCTCGAGTCAGTGCTATCGAAAAAAGACTATCCGATTGACTGGCGAGAGCTCAAAAATGATGAGAAGTGGCGTCAAGGATGGAGATAAGGTCGCCCATGAACCGAGCGCAATGTCAGGATTTGGAACTGGCGGTAAGCAGCCTCGACCGTATTCGTGTAAATGGCCTCTATACCCGTGATCATTGAAGATGCTTGATTTTACGTAGAAACAGGATCATGATTCCTACCTATGAAAGTGACTTTAACCAAACAGCAGAAGCTTGAAC
>NZ_MUFR01000200.1:0-275 GCF_001996185.1 Salinivibrio costicola subsp. alcaliphilus | reverse complement strand
AACGTGGCAGGGTTTTTATATGGAGGGGGCGTGAGAACATGGTTAAACGGCCATCAAGCGTTCCATCCACATTCACCAGTGGCGTTCGGTGTTTTGCCGAATAGATGGTGGAGTCTTTAATTGTCGGTTTCCCGTCTTCCACCGTGACGGCCAGGTTGGACATCTCTTTTTTAGTCCCATCCGGGAATGCACCATACAGAGTAACCTGACAGGTATCGTCCGCGCGATAGGTAAAGTCATCCTCATACGCACCTGATGGTACCGTACCGAGCTCT
>NZ_MUFR01000199.1:0-277 GCF_001996185.1 Salinivibrio costicola subsp. alcaliphilus | reverse complement strand
AGGCGACATTAGCTCAGCTGGTAGAGCGCGACCTTGCCAAGGTCGAGGTCACGAGTTCGAACCTCGTATGTCGCTCCAAGTTTTGCCCACATCAAGCATAATTGATGTTACGGACGCGGGATGGAGCAGTCTGGTAGCTCGTCGGGCTCATAACCCGAAGGTCGTCGGTTCAAATCCGGCTCCCGCAACCAATTTTTACAAAGCGTGATGCAACGCTTAATTGCATAGGCGACATTAGCTCAGCTGGTAGAGCGCGACCTTGCCAAGGTCGAGGTCA
>NZ_MUFR01000198.1:0-279 GCF_001996185.1 Salinivibrio costicola subsp. alcaliphilus | reverse complement strand
TTTTCTAAGCTGCCTGTGCGGCAGTGAACCCGTCGCATCGGCACTACCGGCGCGGACAAGTTTTCTAAGCTGCCTGTGCGGCAGTGAACTGGCTGAAATGTCACTTTCTGGGTATGCAGAATTTCTAAGCTGCCTGTGCGGCAGTGAATGTACATATAAACAAAAGTCCTTTCTTGCTTATTTTCTAAGCTGCCTGTGCGGCAGTGAACCCGTCGCATCGGCACTACCGGCGCGGACAAGTTTTCTAAGCTGCCTGTGCGGCAGTGAACTGGCTGAAAT
>NZ_MUFR01000197.1:0-285 GCF_001996185.1 Salinivibrio costicola subsp. alcaliphilus | reverse complement strand
GGCTATCACCGCACTGACTTAGTGAAAGATGCGGCGTATGTACTCAATATAGAGCTTCATTATCTTCCACCTTATAGCCCCAACCTCAACCCAATAGAGCGGTTATGGAAGGTCATGAACGAGCATGCAAGGAATAATCTCTATTTCAAAACTAAACGGGATTTTGCACAAGCGATTGACCGATTTTTTACTGTGACTCTTCCTGAGATCGCAGGGTCTTTGACGTCTCGTATTAACGATAACTTTCAGATGTTCAATCATGCATCTTCAAGTTAATTGGGTATA
>NZ_MUFR01000196.1:0-288 GCF_001996185.1 Salinivibrio costicola subsp. alcaliphilus | reverse complement strand
TGACTGGGCAATTTGGTGCAGTTCACACCAGGCGGCGATGGAGAGTTGGCTGTCTTTTTGATGCTGCAGGCGCTCCTGCCAGAGTTTCATCTTGTCTTCCCGTGTCATGATATCGCTCCGATAGTGAAGGAGCTATATCAATATCAGGTCATCGTGGTTATCTGAATGTGGGGAGAAATGGCCGCTTACGTTTATCTGGCTAATGTCGGCATCGTTAAGATCCGAGGCAAAGCCAGAAACGCTGGCGGTAAGCCAAAAACTGCCGAGATCATTCGCAAGAATGGTGAG
>NZ_MUFR01000195.1:0-288 GCF_001996185.1 Salinivibrio costicola subsp. alcaliphilus | reverse complement strand
TGGTGGGTTGTACAGGATTCGAACCTGTGACCAATTGATTAAAAGTCAACTGCTCTACCAACTGAGCTAACAACCCAATGGCGTCCCATAGGGGAGTCGAACCCCTGTTACCGCCGTGAAAGGGCGGTGTCCTAGGCCTCTAGACGAATGGGACACGCTGATATGTTTGGGAACATATCCTCTTATAACTTCAACCTATACAATCTGTGTGAACACTCGCAAGAATAGCGTCAGTAAGGAGGTGATCCAGCCCCAGGTTCCCCTAGGGCTACCTTGTTACGACTTCAC
>NZ_MUFR01000194.1:0-290 GCF_001996185.1 Salinivibrio costicola subsp. alcaliphilus | reverse complement strand
GCAGGTAGGCATAGGGCTCCACACCGTTGGCACGACAGGTCAGCATGATACTGAACCAGACGGCGCTGGCATTCGCCCCGCTTTGGGTGTCCGCGAACAGCCAAGCCTTCCGCCCGGTCGCCACCGGGCGGATTTCCCGCTCGACCTGATTGTTGTCTATCGGGTAGCCGCCGTCTTCGACATACTTCTCTAGGTAACGCCATTGTTTCAGCGTATAGCTGACCGCTTTTCCCATCGGGCTGTTCGGTAACAGTCTGGCGGCGGCTTTATCCAGCCACTCATGGAAGGCG
>NZ_MUFR01000193.1:0-291 GCF_001996185.1 Salinivibrio costicola subsp. alcaliphilus | reverse complement strand
CCCGACCGGATCGAGCGCCAGTACGTCTTCGACCAATAAGCCTAGTGTATTGATGGATTTGCGCATGTCGGTGCTCCCGGTGGCCAGGTACACATTGCCGCTTGGTGTGGGGATCATGGCAGGCACTTCATCACTTGCGGTAACAGCGCGATGGCCGAGGCGTCATGGACGGAGACCCGGTAGCCACTGGGCGTTTCGACCACCAACGTCATCGGCGATGAAGACATTGACACGGGAACAATGACGCTCTCGGGCTCGGTGGATGATGTTGTGAGCTTTTTCTGCCAGTAA
>NZ_MUFR01000192.1:0-302 GCF_001996185.1 Salinivibrio costicola subsp. alcaliphilus | reverse complement strand
GACGGCCTACCGTTATACCGCATCGAAAAAGAGCTGGCCCGGGTCGGCGTCGAGCTCCAGCGCACCACCCTGGCAAGCTGGATGATTAAAACGGCTGAGTTGCTGTCGCCGCTGTACCTCGCTATGCAGGAAAGTTTGCTCGGAGAGTCGGTTATCCACGGTGACGAAACGACGCTTCAGGTGCTGAAGGAGCCAGGCAAGACAGCCCAGAGCCAATCCTATCTCTGGGCCTACACCAGCCCGGCGCAAAGCACGACGCCGGTGGTGCTGTTCGACTACCAACCAGGCCGGGGGCACACTTA
>NZ_MUFR01000191.1:0-302 GCF_001996185.1 Salinivibrio costicola subsp. alcaliphilus | reverse complement strand
AAAAAATCAAATAAAAATAAACGCTTGACGTGAGTTTTTAAAAGATTAAGATAGCCGTCCACTTAACGCCAAGCGTTAGGGGAGTCAAAAAGAGGTTTTGTTTCGGCCCTAAGGGTTGAAAATAAAAGATAAAATTTCTTCTTGACTTTAACGGTAAGGCTGCGTAAAATACGCAGCCCTGACCAAGCGAAGCGAAGCTTCGTACAGTCAACGCTCTTTAACAATTTGACCTATGCAATCTGTGTGGGCACTCGTTGAGAATAGACAAAAAGATTTATTCGATGAACTGAGTGACCAATACG
>NZ_MUFR01000020.1:0-61345 GCF_001996185.1 Salinivibrio costicola subsp. alcaliphilus | reverse complement strand
TGACCTCGACCTTGGCAAGGTCGCGCTCTACCAGCTGAGCTAATGTCGCCTATGCAATTAAGCGTTGCATCACGCTTTGTAAAAATTGGTTGCGGGAGCTGGATTTGAACCAACGACCTTCGGGTTATGAGCCCGACGAGCTACCAAACTGCTCCATCCCGCGTCCGATTTTACTGTGCACCTAGAGGAACTTGGAGGCGCGTCCCGGAGTCGAACCGAGGTACACGGATTTGCAATCCGCTGCATAGCCACTCTGCCAACGCGCCTTTGTTTTGTTTCCGTCTCTGCGGTACGGGGAGGCATTCTACGGATAAACGTGATCGAGTCAACACTTATTATTTAATAAAAGTTTCAGATGGCTGTTTTACAAACAAAAGCGTCAAACTTCGACCAATCCGCTGTTATTTTCAGCATTTATTACTGCCATTCCCCTATTCGTTGCTAAAAATCTCACGCGTCTTTCCTAAAAATTTCACGCGATCGCATGGACGAGGCGTAATGCGATAGTGACTTGTTCACCGCAGGCGATCAGCTTGCTTTACTTAGCCTCTTCACTGTTTAACCAACGAAACGTCAGGTTGATTCGCTCACCCAGCGGCTTTTGCGTTTTGGGCACACTATGTTGCCAGTGGGTTTGCGTCTCGCCTGCCATCACTAACAGTGAGCCATGATCGAGTAAAAACTCACGCTTTAGCTGTCGCTTGGGGTGACGGAATAAAAACCGACGACTCGCGCCCAGACTCACCGAGGCAATGGTCGGCTGCCTCCCCAATTCCAATTCATCGTCTCTATGCCAGCCCATGTAATCGCTACCATCTCGATAGAGATTGAGCAAGACGGTATTGAAACGGGCGTGGGTGGCAGCTTCAACACGCGCTTTCAAATCCAGTAACTCTGGTGTCCAAGGGCGGGGAGATAATGTGAGTCCACTGTAGGTATAAGCATGATCACCATACCAAGCTAATAAGCGCGGCTGCATCACGGTCCGCCCAAACATCGAAATAGGAAGTTGCTGCCAAGCCGCTTGTTCGCGAAGCGATGTAAAAAACGCGTCCGCTTGATTGCTCGCTAGCCAGTTTGGGGACCAATAGACGTCAGCTTGGGGCATAGCCACACCTTGCTGCGGATCAAACGTCGTGTCGGTAAAAAAACATTGTTGCTGTGGGGGGCGTGCCATACACAATTGTCACCTCGGTTCTCATATGGCATTCAGTATGGCTGTGGTTAACGAATTGGATCAACACGTCGGCCACTCATGCCATTTAACCGATACCAACCCGCAATACTAAACCGTTGCCTTTTGGCCGGGAGCACTTCATGGGGAAACGCTTCGGATAAAAAAGTGACCAGCCGTCCCGCTTTGGGCCACAGCGTTTGGCGATGCGACCCATCAGGGTTGTAAATCACGATTTCACCACCGTCTTGCTCAGACCAATCGTGGTTTAGATAGAGTACCGTCGTGACTTTACGATTTGATCGTCCCTCAAACGCATCATAATGTTTGGCATAAAAATCACCGGGATTGTACTTAGCAAAATGCGCCTCGTACTCAAACAACCCCAAGAATAAATGCCGATTGAAGGCGTACTGCAAATTCGCCATTTTATCCAAAAGCGTATCGATAGCGGGCGCCGTATCACGTTCTAACCAATAGATTTTGTCGCGACGAATTTGGGTATTGGTATGCTGTTTACGCTCTCGGCCGATTGCCGCTTGATTCCACTGAGCGGGTAAGCATGCCTGCAAATCGCTAACCGCTTGCGCCGATAAAAAATCGTCACAAACACTAAGGCCATGAGTCGCAATATCATCGATGATGGTCAGTTCGTTCAAATACTTATCTCCGCCGCCAATTAGAACGGTTACCTTACTGCCTTTTGACTGGGGGGCAACCTATTTTCTTTATCGTGACGATAAGGACTATTTATCGAACCGTCTGTGTCATCACCCATATCACTCACCTTGTATTCGGCGCGAGTTTAGGGGGCGAGCACGGCATTATGCTACTGTTTAGCGGAACCTTTAAAAAGGCCGAGATTGATCAAGAAAAGGCTTTTATACAGAGTCTGGGTGCAATATTATGCGCTCGACGTGTACTCGGCCAGTTAGCCATTGAAGGACCATGATAATGAAGAAAATCACTCACGGAATCACCGCAACAGCACTTGCACTCACGACGGTATTCGCAAGCGGCGTCCATGCTGAAGATAAGGTGCTCAATCTTTATAATTGGGCAGAGTATATGCCCATGGATGTCATTGAAGCGTTTGAAGAAAAATACCAGGTTGATGTGAACTACTCGACATTCGAGAGTAACGAATCCATGTATGCCAAGCTTAAGCTGCTAAACAGTGAAGGCTATGATCTGGCGTTTGCCTCAACCTATTTTATTGAGCGCATGATCAACGAGGATATGCTCGCTAAAATTGATAAAAGCCAGATTGGTCATTTTGACCAGTTACGCCCAGGCTTGCTCGGCCAATCATTTGATCCAAAGAATGACTACTCGCTTCCTTATGTTTTTGGTGTCACGGGTATTAGCTACCACAGCGATTACATCGACGGTAGCAAAGTGACAAAATGGGCAGATTTATGGCGCGACGATTTTCGTGGCCAAGTCATGCTGTTGAATGATGTGCGTGACGTGTTTGGGATGGCGTTAAAAGCCCAGGGCCATAGCATTAACAGCACCGATGAAGCGGAAATTAAGCAAGCCTATCAGTCCCTACGCGATCTGCGTGATAACGTGGTGGTTTATAACTCCGATGCGCCACACGTCCCGTTTATTACAGGCGAAGTCAATATTGGTCAGCAATGGAATGGCAATGCCCATATGGCTCAACAAGAGATCGATGGGATTGAGTTTGTCTATCCGCAAGAGGGCGCGATATTATGGATGGATAACTTTATTATCCCGAAAAACGCTGAGCACAAAACCTTGGCGCACCAGTTTATCGACTTTATGTATCAGCCTGAAAACCAAGCAAAATTAGTCGAAGAGTTTGGCTACCCCGCCCCCAACACTGGCGCCGCGGAGTATTTAGATGCCGACCTACGAGAAAACAAAACGATTTTCCCGTCTGATGAAGCCGTCAATAACGGTGAATTTACTGATGATGTTGGTGAAGCGGTGAAGATCTACCAAAAATACTGGCAAATGCTGAAAAGCTAAACAGTGACGCTTTTCGAGCTTACGCTAACCGTAGGCCCTCGCTGATAGAGGGCCTTTGATGATAAGGATGTTGCCTGATGATTGATTTTCGTTCTGACACAGTGACTCAGCCTGACGAGGCGATGCGAACAGCGATGGCGAATGCCCCCGTCGGCGACGACGTGTATCGCGATGATCCTAGCGTCAATACACTAGAAGAGTGGGCCGCTTCACGCCATGGCTTTGACGCTGCCCTCTTTACTGCCTCAGGAACCCAAGCCAACCTACTGGCCTTAATGGCCCATTGTGAGCGTGGTGATGAATATTTATGTGGTCAACAAGCCCATAATTATAAGTATGAAGCCGGAGGCGCCGCCGTATTAGGCTCGATTCAGCCCCAACCGATAGACAATGCCCCAGACGGCAGCCTTCCCTTTGATAAGCTCGCGGCTGCAATCAAGCCAAACGATTTCCATTTTGCGCGAACGAAACTCTTAAGCTTAGAAAATACCATCGGCGGTAAAGTTTTACCTTTATCCTACCTGGCCGAGGCGCGCATTTTTTGTGATCACCATAAGCTGCAATTACACCTCGATGGCGCGCGCGTTTACAATGCGGCAGTCGCGTTAGGCGTCGATATCACCGCCATCAGTTGTCACTTTGATTCAATGACCATTTGTTTATCCAAAGGACTTGGCGCCCCTGTTGGCTCTCTTCTTCTTGGTTCTCAAGCCTTTATCAATAAAGCAAGACGCATACGGAAAATGCTCGGTGGGGGGATGCGCCAAGCGGGAATTTTAGCGGTTGCCGGTCAGAAAGCACTCAATGAAAATGTTGAACGCCTGGCTCAAGATCATGCTAATGCGCAGTACTTAGCGAGTGAATTGCATCAACTTGACGGCTTTTCAACTGACGCTTATCAGGTCCAAACCAATATCGTCTATGTCGATATCGCCGATACGATCGAGCGTACACGGCTTCAAATGCGGCTGATTGAGAAGGATATTCGCGTCACATTCAGTGGTCATCCCGCTCGTTTGGTGACCCATAAAGACATCAGCCGTGAGGATATCAATACCCTTATTCGTGCGATAGCCGACTCTCTTTAGCCGCTATCATCGAAGCGCTGACCTTCTTCCTTCGCGATAAAATCGATAAAAAGCGGGCACATTAGCCCGTTTTTTGTTTATAAAATAACCAGCCAATGTAAAACTGTGACCCTATCATCGCTTTCTCCACCAAAGTCACTAAAACAATCACTTACAGTCGCTACACTAAAATCAGTAACGATTAAACGCCAATACGGGGACAGCCATGGCTCTCACTCAGCTCACCAGCGATCGCTTGTATCGTGAATCTAGCTTGAAACACAGCGACATTACGTCAACCAAGCATCTTGCGCCACTTGACGAAATTGTCGGTCAAGATCGTGCTCGCCACGCCGTTGAATTCGCGATGTCAATTAAAGAAAAAGGTTACAACATTTACGCCATCGGTCAGAACGGACTCGGTAAACGCACCATGATGATGCGCTACCTTAACCAACACTGGCAGACTGATTCACCCGTTTATGATTGGTGCTATGTTGCGAATTTCCAAGAAGCACGTTCACCACAAGTCCTAAAACTCCCCGCGGGAAAAGGTAGTGAATTAAAAAAGCATATTGAACAGCTCATGGGTAAGCTCGCCAATGCCCTGCCAATGGCGTTTGATAATGAAATGTACTACCAACGTGCGGAAACATTAAAAAATCAACTCACTGAGCGGCAACAAACGATTCTGCAAGGCTTAAGTGAAACCGCAGAGAAAAACAGTGTTAGTCTTTCTATCACGCCACAAGGGGATTAT
The DNA here is from genome assembly GCF_001996185.1 of Salinivibrio costicola subsp. alcaliphilus. Classification (NCBI taxonomy): domain Bacteria; kingdom Pseudomonadati; phylum Pseudomonadota; class Gammaproteobacteria; order Vibrionales; family Vibrionaceae; genus Salinivibrio; species Salinivibrio costicola. The sequence continues at coordinate 56,346 of NZ_MUFR01000020.1, read as the reverse complement.
CAGTTCGTTGCCCTTAACGGTGAGGAGCCACATACTGAAGACACCTTTGATGCTTTATCACAAGATGAACAGATGGCCTTCGGTAAAGTGATTGATAAGCTTGAGACTGAATTACGCGGCGTTGTTCGCCAATTGGGTGAATGGGAGTCAGAATACGCAGACAAACAAAAAGCGCTTGATGAAGACATTGGCCAAGAAGTGATTGCCACCCATATCGCGCCACTGAAAAAGACGTTCGCAGAGCTGCCCGAGATCATCACTTTTCTCGAGGCAATGCAGGCCGACATGCTGGAACACCTTGATATTTTTTTAGAAGACAGCGAAGAGCAAGCGGCACTCGCCTACGCGGCGTTAGATAAAAAGCTCCCTCGCCGTTATCAAGTCAATGTATTAGTTAGCCAACACGACGCGCAAGCCCCCATCGTGGTCGAAGACAGCCCCAGCTATCACAATTTATTTGGCTATGTTGAAAACGCCACCTTTAAAGGCACGGTCTTCACTGACTTTTCTCTCATTCGCGCCGGCAGTTTCCATCGCGCCAATGGCGGTGTGTTGATGATGGATGCCATCAAAGTGCTCGAAAAACCTTACGTATGGGAAGGCATTAAACGTGCCTTGAGCAGTCGTCAGCTCAGCGTCAGTGCGCTAGAGCGAGAGGTAACCCTCAGCGGAACCGTGTCACTCGATCCAGCCCCCATTCCACTTGATCTCAAAATTGTTTTATTTGGCGATTATCAAACGTATCAGCTTTTACAACGCTACGATGCAGAATTCAGTGAGCTGTTCCGAGTCACAGCAGATTTTGAAGATGACATGCCGCGAACAGAGAGTACTGAGCACCAATACGCCAAATTTATTTCCAGCATTATCCATGATGGCAACCTGTTACACTGTAGCCGCAGTGCTATCGCTCGTATTATCGAGCACAGTGCACGACAAGCGGAGGATCAAAACCGTTTGTCGCTTCATTCAGCTGACATCGCTAACTTATTGCGCGAGTCCAATTACTGGGCCACGCAAGCAAAAGCGAATACCGTTGGCGCGCTGCATGTTGAAAAAGCCCTTGCCAGTCGAAACATGCGGGTAAGCCGCTTACGAGACAGCATGATGCAGAATGTAGAAAACGGGGTAACTTTGATCAACACCCAGGGAACGGCTCTCGGCCAGATTAACGGCCTGTCAGTGCTCAGCACCTCTGACTACAGCTTTGGTTTACCCAATCGCATTACCGCGACCACCGCGTTTGGCGAAGGTGAAGTACTCGATATAGAGCGTAGCGTAAAACTAGGCGGGCGTATTCACTCAAAAGGGGTAATGATTTTATCCGCGTATCTTGCCACGCTTTTGGGTAAAACCGATAAGATCCCGCTTAAAACGCATCTGACCTTTGAACAATCGTATGGCGGCGTCGACGGTGATAGCGCCTCCATGGCGGAATTTTGTGCGATTTTCTCGGCAATGACTGAGGTGCCACTGCGCCAAGATATCGCCATCACAGGATCCATGAACCAATTTGGCGAAGCACAACCGATTGGCGGTGTGAATGAAAAAATCGAAGGCTTCTTTGACGTCTGCACACTCAAAGGGCCAAACCACCAACAAGGGGTAATTATTCCTGCCACCAATATTCAGAATCTGATGTTGCGCAAAGATGTGGTGCTGGCAGTTGAAAAAGGCGAATTTCATATTTATGCCGTTTCGCACGTCAGTGAAGCACTCTCGCTTTTATCAGGAGAGAAAGCGGGATTCGGTCCCGAGGGTAAAGCCCCCAACGGACTATTGACCATCGCGATGGATAAACTGAACAATCAACGCGATGCACATCGTACTTCCGCAAGTTAAAGACAGCGGCCACACTGGCCGCTTTTTGCTTCTTAGTTCACATCAGGATCGTCACTTCTCATTGTGGCAGCAATCACGTTATTGACTTTCACCATAGCTTGATCCGACGCAAAAAAAATAGCGACCTTTGCGCGTAATATGCAATGAAAACCATTCTTATTTGGATCTCGCATTATGAAACTGTCAACGCTTGGTCGCGGTCAGTCCGCGCGTATTACCAGTGTCCATCATGTGCCCGCTGTTATCCGTCACCGCCTTGCTGTTATGGGATTAATCCCGGGCACCGCGGTGGAGCTGGTTCGGCGAGCACCGCTTGGAGACCCATTACAAATCCGGCTCGATAACGAACAACTCGTCGTTCGTCGTGACGTTGCCAAATTGATTGATGTGGAGACACTGTAATGGAAAAAAAACGCATTCTTCTTGCCGGTAACCCAAACTGCGGCAAAACCACATTATTTAATGCGTTAACCGGCTCTCGCCAAAAAGTCGGTAACTGGGCTGGTGTCACGGTTGATAAGAAAGTCGGCCAGCTCACGTTCAATCAAACAGCGAACGACAATACAGAGTGTGAAATTACCGATTTACCCGGTTTATACGCCCTAAATGCAGGCTTTGATGCCAGTCTAGACGAACAAATCGCGACGTATTCAATTGATAGCCACGACTGTGATGCGATCATTAACGTGCTAGACGCCAATAGTCTTGAAAGAGGACTGTACCTTACCTTGCAATTACGCGAGCGCGGCGTCCCGATGATAGTGCTGATCAATAAGATGGATCGGTTAGATCGCAACGGACAACAGCTCGATATCGGGAAGCTACAAGAATGGCTTGGTTGTCCCGTGCTTACCGTTACCGCATGCCAAGCCGACAGTGTGGCGACTTTCCGCCATCAGCTCGCCCACATGATGATGGAACTTCCGCATTGCGACGCCATGCAGTTAAACTATGGTGAGCATATCGAGGCATGGATCCAATCTCATCTTGGCGCCCCGTTTGCAGGCTCGGCAGCGGCACAAGTGAATCAACGCGCCCATTTGCTTGAGTGCCTAGAGCGAGATCGTTTGCCCGATGGCAATGATACGTCCCTACAAGCGTCATTTTCCCAGGCTTGCCAATCGCTGGCCGGACAAGATACCGACATTCTTATCGCCGATACACGCTACAGCTATATTCGCGATCTGGTACATGACACACGACGCGAGCACCGCCATTTAAGCCGCAATAAAACCGAAAAACTCGACAAGGTGATCCTCAATCCTTTTTTATCGCTGCCTATTTTGCTTGCCGTACTCTATGCCATGTTCGTATTTGCCATCAATATTGGCGGCGCCTTTATCGACTTTTTTGATATCGCCGTTGGCGCTGTTTTAGTGGATGGCACCCATCAACTATTAGATGGCATATTGCCCGAAGCGATAGTGACACTCGTTGCAGATGGTGTGGGTGGTGGTATTCAAACCGTGGCGACCTTTATCCCGGTGATTGCTGGGCTGTATCTTTTTCTCACCGTTCTAGAAAGCACCGGTTACATGGCGCGCGCCGCCTTTTTGCTCGATGGTTTGATGCAAAAAATTGGCTTACCGGGTAAAGCATTTGTCCCCCTGATCCTCGGCTTTGGCTGCACAGTGCCTGCCGTCATGGCAACGCGCACTCTTGAGCAAATTCATGAGCGCAAAACCGCCGCAGCAATGGCCACCTTTATGTCCTGTGGTGCACGGCTCCCCGTTTACGCCTTGTTTGCCGCAGCGTTCTTCCCGCAAAACGGACAAAACCTGGTATTTGCGCTCTACTTACTCGGGATTGCAGCGGCCGTGCTCACTGGTTTGATTTTGCGCCACACCCTTTATCCGGGCCAGAGTGAAAGTCTGTTAATGACACTGCCGGACTACGAGCTCCCTCGTATGCGCCACGTGTTGAGTCATACCTGGCAAAAGCTGCGCCGTTTCGTATTGGGGGCAGGTAAAACCATCGTCATTGTGGTAACCCTCTTAACTTTCTTTAACTCTCTCGGTACCGATGGCAGCTTTGGCCATGAAGATAGCGAGACCTCCGTGTTATCGAAAGCGGCTCAAGTTGTCACCCCTGCTCTCTCACCCATTGGTATCGAAGAAGATAATTGGCCAGCTACTGTCGGCTTAGTGACCGGACTATTCGCCAAAGAAGCAGTGGTTGGTACCTTAAATAGCCTCTATGCCCCAACCAATGCAGAACAAGACGAAGGCTCGATCAGTGATGCGCTTGTTGACGCCGTTCAAAGCATTCCGGAAAACTTATTTGGCATTGATTACAGCGATCCATTCGCGATGAGCGTGGGTGAGATAGAAAACACCGAAGCCGCTGCGCAAGAGCAAGCAGTGAGTATGGCAACGTTTGACAATTTACACCGCCAATTCACGACGACGGCCAGTGTTATGGCTTATCTGATTGTGATCCTACTGTATACGCCCTGTGTTGCCGCGATGGGAGCTTATACCCGTGAGTTTGGCCGTCGATTTGCGCTATTTATCGCGGGATGGTCAATGCTCTTAGCTGTCAGTGGTGCCACACTGTGCTTTCAAGTCAGTCAAATCGGCGTGGCGACCACTCAGGCGACAGTTTATATTGTCAGCCTTTCTGCCCTACTGATTACCGTGATCGGCGTAATGCGTTATGTTGGTCGCCATCCTCATTGGTTCAAGGAGACCTATTATGATCCTGCAAAAGCTCAAAGCCAGTGTCACTCAGGCGGGTGTCATTAGTCGAGAAGCGCTTGCAAAAGAGTACGGCCTCAGTCCCGACGGTATTGAGGCCATGATGGAGACTTGGATCAGGCGGGGCACGATCATCCGCCAATGTACTTGTCACGATCAGCAAGAGGTTCAATACCGTTTAGCGCATCATAACGAAATACAATGCTTGAGTATGGTATAGCGAGACATACAAAAACGGCGACCATTAAGGTCGCCGTTTTACTTTGTAATGGTGCCCCGGGCCGGACTTGAACCGGCACAACGCGAACGTCGAGGGATTTTAAATCCCTTGTGTCTACCAATTCCACCACCAGGGCACGCAATTTTTTTTCAGCCGCTTACGCCACTGTTTTTAATTTGGAGCGACATACGAGGTTCGAACTCGTGACCTCGACCTTGGCAAGGTCGCGCTCTACCAGCTGAGCTAATGTCGCTTATTCAATCAAGCGCTTAAAAGCGCTTAGAAAATTGGTTGCGGGAGGCGGATTTGAACCACCGACCTTCGGGTTATGAGCCCGACGAGCTACCAAACTGCTCCATCCCGCGTCCGTTTTGTACTAGCCAGAGTTCTATGGAGGCGCGTCCCGGAGTCGAACCGAGGTCCACGGATTTGCAATCCGCTGCATAGCCACTCTGCCAACGCGCCTTCGCGCTTCACCTCTCGGCTAAGTGGTTTGAATTCTACATAAGTTTTTCTGGCTGTCACGTACAAATTATCGTTTTTAGGTTTAACCGTCGATTATTTATCCAAACATCGCATTAACACCCTTTTATTGATCACAATTCGTCCGAAACATGAAGATAAACACGATGAAAGTACCGCAATAAAAAAGTCGCCGATCCGCAGATCGGCAGATCGGCACGCGCGCCTTAAAAAGGAGATCAAACAGCAGATAACAGGCGCTCACGTTCATCTTCTTCAATCAGTTTCCAATGCCGGCCTTGTTGCGCCCCTGCCAATTTCCAAAGCAAACATAAATCAAGATCGTTACCATGCGTCACTTGCAAACGACGAAAAATCTCTTCCGGCGCCATGCTGTAAAATGTGGAAATATCTTCTACCCCCGACTTTTTCAACATCCGCTCTATCGTCAAACGCAGGTTAGGGAGATCGCGCAAACGACGGTGATGTCCCCCAGCTTTATATGCTCTATCATTCAGCGCATGATCGCGCGACGCCTTAACCAACACCGCCAGTTCAACATCGTCCTCAATAAAGAGTGCGGTCACATCATAATAATTCACAACCGCAGACGAGCTTTTCTTCACGTGAACAAACTTTTTGCACCCTTTATCAACCAACGCATCAGTTACTATGCCGCCACCACGCAGATAAAATCGCTTATCGGTGAGTAGCGCAAACATCGCATCCTGATGGAAAAACCCAGTACCACCAAACATTGAGCGCTGCTCCATCTCGCCGAAAGTGTTTAAAAAACATGTCACTTGGGTTTTTAATTGCTTTTTCATCAAGGGCTCCTCCTATTAGCAAGTGATTAATAATGGCAATAGCATTTTTGACTGATAAATTAATTATTTTGCATGTTTATTTGCGCAAAGAAGAGTGCATCAAATTGATATGAAATACTATGCATTTGATCACTCATCCCCATAAAGACCACTTTCATATTGTGGAATATGTCGCATTTATGACAGGTATTTTCATCAGCTTAAAAAAGTCTTCAATTAAGAAAGCTTTATCCATTGCACTACAGTGCGCTAAATTAGAAGTAAGCCAGTCATGAGTAGGGAGCCGGTATGTCGATACACCCTTTGCTGATTGAAACCAATCATTTATTACCAGGTGGCGTAAACACGTATATTGTGTCTGAGGCTTTCTACTTAGACGCACTCCCACAAGCAGGCGAGCCACCGCGATTACTTGTGGCCATGATAGATATAGACGAAATCAGCCCCCAGGCTCCGTCGACTCCGCGTCCTTCCACGATTTCCCCGATTGTGACACTTTGCCAAGTGGCTGATTTTAATCGCCATGATCCCCAGCAGATCGCACTGACATTACAGGGCATTGAAAGTGTCAAGGTGGAGGCTATCGAACGAGGAGAAAGGGATATTGACTTGGCACGGCATACTCCGTTGCCGATATGGCGACGTCAAACCGTTCCTGAGCCCTATCACTATCTGAGTGACAAGCTAAAACAATACTACCGTTCCAATCCTGGGTTGCATGACCATTTTCAGCTGACCCAATATGACGACATAGGTTGGGTCTGTTTACGCTGGTTAGAGCTGCTTCCCATTGAAGTTAAGCAAAAACAATTGTTACTTTCACAGCCTAACGCCTTATTCGTTGCCGAATTTATTGATAAACTATTGCGTTATCCGCTTACCGACCCTGAATAGGCGCGAGTTTGCTGTTTAAACCATCACCAAAGACGCCATCAGGCGCACTGATTCGATCAAAGGCGGTTCTATTTTGCTTTTGGCCGCATTACCATGCCGTCTGGTGACAAACACTATCGGGACTTATGGATCATCTGTCATTTTTCTGGGTCTCACCGGATCGCGATAAATATTTGCGCTCCCTCGAGACCGAATTTTATAAACGCGCTGTCGAAACCGTTCGCGTTAACCGCCTCTCTCTTCCCCCTTTACCGGACGCCATTCTGTCCATACAGCACGCCAGCAAGCAGCCTGAAACCACGATGCGAGATATTGCTAACTTGTTGATGGAAGATCCTAGCTTGTGCGGCGCGGTACTCAAAGCGGCAAATTCCGCCCTTTTTGCGCCTAGGGCAACTGGACAATGCAAAGATGTTCAAACCGCCGTTTCACGTCTAGGGGTCGACCGTGTTTTAGGTATTATTACCGCAGCGGCCATTCACCAATTGAAAAGCGATGCGACGTTTTCTCGCGACTGCAACGCGCTTTTGAAGCAAAGTGCACAGAAGTCGCGTGAATTTGCCGCGGCAATGGCGTTAGTGACCCAAACTATCAGACATTATTGTGATGAGCCGCTATCGGTCGAACCAGAAAAAGCACTGATTGTCGGTTTACTGGCCGACATCGGTTTATACAGTGTGATTGGTGAATTCCAGCGCTTTATTCATGAAGGTCACTACCTTCAATTTGATATTGCCGAGCAAGTCTTTTTTGCGCTCGCCGGCGATTGTAGCCGGTTAGTCCTGAAGCAATGGGCATTCGATCGCGATTTTATTGAAGTGGCTATCAATAACAAGCTTTACACCAAACCGCGTCCTGATATCACCTATCTTGATGTGGCAAGAATGGCGAACCACTTATTGATGTTTCGCAACCACGATGACGCGATTGAAGAGCATGAAGTAGAAATGACTGCGCCAGGCGCCGAGGCGTTATACGAACTCTCCAATCTGGATGATCGCGAGTTTTCACGTCAACTCAACCGTGTTATCGACGCCACGAGCATCTAGTAGGATGCAAACGTTTGATGCAAACGTCTCATACTAAACCCGCTGCATACTCCCTCCGCTAGCAAGTAACTAGAGTGGCTCTGATGTTGAAGGCGCAAGTCACTCTGGTCTGATTTTATTGACCTGCCTATTAACTGATTGATAACCTGGAAGTCCCTTTCTTAACACCGAGCATCATCTAATGTTTTCAGGGATGTTATTTATCTTCGCGCCACTTATCGTTGGCTACTTGATCCCACTCAAGCAGCCCCGCCATGTTCATACCGTGAATACGCTGACGATGCGATTGGTCATGGTTATCCTGGTGTTAATGGGGCTTAGCCTCGCGGGCTTAGACAACCTCGGCCAACATATCTCCACCATTTTGCATTTTGCCGCCACTTTCTTCATTTGTATTGGCGCCGCTAACCTTTTAGCGCTGCCAATTCTCGATAAATGGATGCCGACACAAACGCAAGGCCACCAATATAAGCTGACGTTACGTGGCATGATGTCTGAATCTGGAAAACTGATCGGCGCGGTCGCCACAGGTTTAATCGTTGGTCTACTGTGGCAACAAGATCTCTCTTGGGTCGACGCCGCCAGTGAAGGTATTTTGTTATTGTTGCTATTACTGATTGGCATCCAGCTACGCAATAGCGGCATGACGCTAAAACAAATCATCCTCAATAAGCGTGGTTTGATGATTGCCGCACTGGTGGTGGCAACGTCTTTACCTGGGGGGTTACTGGCAGCTTGGTGGTTGGGTATTCCTTATCACCATGGTTTAGCGATGGCCTCTGGGTTTGGCTGGTATTCTTTAGCCGGCATTTTAATGGGCGATGGCTTAGGCCCTGTCTATGGTGGCGCCTCGTTTATTCTCGAGTTGGGACGCGAGCTTGTAGCGATTATGATGATTCCAATATTGATTCGTCGCTATCCACTTACCGCCATTGGCTACGGCGGCGCAACCGCGATGGACTTTACTCTGCCAATCATTCAAAGCACCGGGGGTATCCGCTGTGTGCCGACTGCCATTGTCAGCGGGTTTATTCTCAGCCTCCTGGTTCCCGTCCTTATGCTCTTTTTTCTTTCTTTAGGCGGTTAATCACCCAGCCAGTTGGATCAAAAAAGGGGTAGCACCCGGCTACCCCTTTTGCAAAATGGATAATGGTAGCGCTTATTGCGCGCGCATCCAGTTGTCCATTTCAGTTCGTAGGTTGTCTGACTTAGTACCAAAGATAGCTTGTACACCACCTGATACTTTTACAACACCCGCTGCGCCAAGCTGCTTCAACTTCGCTTCGTCAACAATGTCAGTATCCGCCACAGAGACGCGCAGACGTGTGATACATGCGTCTAAAGCAGTAATGTTGTCTTTACCACCGAAAGCTGCGACCAAGTCACCCGCTAGTTCAGAGCCTGTCGCTGTCGATACATCCGCGACGGCTTCGTCTTCACGACCTGGGGTTTTCAGGTCAAGGGCGCGAATCACCACGCGGAAGACAATGTAATACAGCACACCATAACCAAGACCAAGTAGTACCAGAGTAGTCACGTTTTCAGCACGTGGCATCTGTACGATAAAGTCAATGAAACCGTTCGAGAAGGTATGACCGTGAACCACACCCAGTGCGTTCGTCAGCACATAAGCAGCACCCGCCATGATGGCGTGAATACCGTAAAGTACCGGTGCGATGAACAGGAACGAGAACTCAATGGGTTCAGTGATACCGGTCAGGAACGACGTCAGAGCGGCCGATGCCATGATACCCATGATTTTGGCACGGTTCTCTGGCTTCGCTGAGTGAGCGATAGCAAACGCAGCGGCGGGTAGACCGAACATTTTGAACAAGTAACCACCGGCTAACTGACCAAAGCCGTTACCTGCTTCACGCGTTACGTCGTTAGCGGTCAAGAAACACGTCATGATACCGTTGACTTGCTCACCGGCGTTGTTAACACAGCTACCTGCTTCATAGAAGAAAGGCACGTTCCAGATGTGGTGCAGACCAAATGGGATCAATGCACGCTCTACCACACCGTAGATACCAAAGGCGGTAACAGGGTTTTGCTCTGCGGCCCAGTGAGAGAAGGTAGCGATCGCACCACCGATTGGCGGCCAGATCACAGACAGGATCACACCCAGAGCAATCGAAATAAAGCCGGTGATAATAGGCACAGAGCGTTTGCCGGCAAAGAAGCCGAGGTAGTCTGGCAGCTGAATCGTGTAGAAGCGATTAAACGTCCACGCTGCAACACCACCCGCGAGAATACCACCAAGCACACCTGTCTTGATCGTATCTACACCCATAACGGGTGCCATCACATCCAGCGTAGCCACCATGATGCCGTAACCGACAATCGCAGATAGGCCCGATACACCGTCGTTATTGGTGAAGCCAAGTGCCACACCTACCGCGAACAGCAAGGCCATTTGACCAAACACCGAACCACCCGCTTGTTCCATCATGTGAGAAATGATGTCTGGCATCCAGCTAAAGTTGGCCGCACCAACACCTAATAGTATACCTGCAACCGGTAGCACAGATACTGGAAGCATCAGCGCCTTACCGACTTTTTGCAGATTAGCAAAGAGTTTTTTTGACATAGTTCTTGCTCCTAACAAGGACGTTTAACAATTGTGTCTCTAAAGACAGACCTTTCGATTCCCCCCCGCAAGAGGTCACACGATACAACAGGTGCCCAGAGAACAAACGATTTGTGATTATTGAACTCACCCAAACTATAAGGGGGGAATCAGTACCTTGCCTATCCGTAACGACTTTACTGATTAAAAAGTAAATATAGATCACAAACCGAACGGGTGACAAAAACAACAAAAATAAACGTAAGATCATGATTAAAAATGACTTTTTACACTGACGGCGGATAAAAAGACCGCATAAAAAAACAGCGACTTAAAAACCTCAAAAGTTATTTCATGTAACGAAAAATCTCATGCACACGATAAACGTTACAATGGCCATTTTTTCTTTATTTTCCATGTAGTTATGAGCAAATTGCGCCAGATCAAATTTCGAGCTGCATTCAGTGCAAAGTAAAAACCTGAGGAAAAAACAACCGATTATTGACGACAGTATAGCCAAATCATCATCAAAACGACGCGCTTGATAGCGGTAAAAAGCCGCGCTTTTTGTCGTTATCATTCATGGGTACATTCAGGTAGGAAAAAAGCCCGATTGAACAATCGGGCGACGTGGATTATTGCGGATTCGCACTCAAAAAAAGCGCAAAAAAGTTCCGGCTAGTGATATCACACACCGTTTCAACAGACTCACCTTTTAACATCGCCACGTATTCGGCGACCTCTTTCACGTAAGCCGGTTGGTTTTGCTTGCCACGATGCGGCACCGGAGCCAAATAAGGCGAATCCGTTTCGACCAGCAATCGTTCAAGCGGCAAACGCCGCACCACATCCTTTAGCTCCGTCGCTTTATTAAAAGTAACGATGCCAGAAATCGAAATGTAGAAGCCTAGCTCAATCGCCGCTTCTGCCATTTCATAGCTCTCTGTAAAGCAGTGTAGCACACCGCCCACACGCTCAGCGCCTTCCTCGCGCAAAATCGTCAAGGTATCCTCTCGCGCGGCACGGGTATGAATAATCAGGGGCTTATTTAGCTCGACGGCGAGGCGGACATGCTGACGGAAAATCGCTTGTTGCTGCTCGGCCAGTTCCGGTTGGTAGTGATAATCCAACCCAGTCTCCCCGATCGCGACCACGCGCTCATCCGCGGCCAGGGCTTTCAGTTGCTGATAGTCAAACCCATTTTCTATATCTAAGGGGTGAACACCACACGAGGCAAAAACATGAGGATAAGGGCGGATCATGTCTAGCATCGCCGGGAAACTATCCAATGTAACGCCAACAGAGAGAAAATAATCGACACCCCTTGCCTGTGCTTTATCCAGAACATCTTCCACATTCTGGTGCAGCGAATCATAGTCCAGTTTGTCGAGATGGCAGTGAGAGTCTATTAACACGTTATTCTCCAATCGATAATAGCCATTGGCTAAGTACCAATTCGGTATTTAGCCCAGTATGCGTTTGCAGCTGACGCTGCAGTTGATGTAATTGTCGCAATTGCGTATGGACGTGCTGAGTCGCCATCACATTCGCCACCTCAGCCACCAAGGCGTGATGATGGCGATGCAAAATAGCGTGTTTTGCGCCTTGTCGCCACTTGAGCACATCAAGTAGAAAGTGGCTCAGCCAGTCCAGTGAGGCGGGATAGTGTGCGACTAACACCTCTGACGTGTCAAATAAGCCAGTACGGCTTTTTACGTAGGTCGCAAAGCCATTGATCACCGCATGATGATGATCGAGTCCTCCAGATTCAACAAAATCACGTGCTGCCAATGGCGCACCGCGGTAAAGCGTGACCGCATGATCAGGAACCGTGCGCTTCAACGCTTGCTCAATCCAATGCTTCGCGGTTTCGTTATCCGGCTGTGGCGCTTTCCAGACGCTGCACCGACTGATAATCGTCGCTAACAAGCTATCAAGTGACGCGGTTAGCAACACGAAGTAACATCCTTCTGGCGGCTCCTCTAATGATTTTAATAGCGCGTTAGCCGCTGCCTCACCGAGGTTTTCAACGCGCTCAATCACGATAAAACGGGCACCGCCGAGCTGCGACGTTTCCATCGCTTGACGTTGCACCTTACGCACCGCATCAATGCCTATCTGCTTACCGGGTTTTTCAGGCATCAACCAGTGCATATCAGGGTGATTACCGGCATCAAATAACTGGCAACTATGACAACACCCACATGCTTGGTCGGCCTGCTGCTTGCACAAACGCACCTTGGCCAAATGACTGGCCATTGCGCGCCGACCGCTTCCCGGAGGGGCAGCCAGTAATACGGCATGCGGAAAGCGAGCGGTCACTAACAGTTGCTGCCAGTGCGTCCATACCGTATTAAACCAAGGAAACACATGCGGGGCGGGATGGTGCGCGACGACTGACTCACTCATAACGTTTTCAGTTGCTTAAGCCACGTCGATAACGCCGTTTTAATGCTGGCGGTCACCACCTCAAGCGGTTGACTGGCATCGATAATCACCACACTCGGATCCTGGTGCGCTAACGCCAAATAACGCGCGCGAGTGCGCTCAAAAAAGTCGATCTGCATTTGCTCAATCCGATCGAGCTCACCGCGTCCACGGGCACGCGCCAACCCCATTTCAGGATCAATATCCATATATAGCGTCAAGGCGGGAGCAAAGTCACCGAGGACAGTCGCTTTTAAGCTTTCCATTAGTGCAGTATCCATCCCGCGTCCACCGCCTTGATACGCTTGAGAAGACATATCATGACGATCACCAATCACCCACTGCCCTTTTGCTAACGCTGGTTTGATCACGTTTTCAACCAGTTGAACACGAGCCGCGTATAGCATTAATAACTCGGCTTTATCTGTTAAAGGCTCCTCAGGATGGCCTTGTTTTACCAAGGTTCGTAACTGCTCCGCAAGTGGCGTCCCACCTGGCTCACGCGTAGTGATCACATCATGAATGCCGGCATCGTGGAGTACCTGCTTCACTTGACTAATGGCGGTACTCTTACCCGCCCCTTCAAGGCCTTCTACGACGATAAAATGATTGTTCATTGATTTCTAAACACTTTTAGGTAATCACGCACAGCTCGATTGTGTTCGGCCAATGTCGTGGAAAATTGATGGCCCCCTTTGCCTGTCGCGACAAAGTAGTAATAATCAGTATGTGCCGGTTGCGCGGCAGCCATGATCGACGCTTTACCTGGCATCGCAATGGGCGTAGGCGGCAACCCATTAATCACATAGGTATTATAGGGTGTCGGCGTACGCAAATCGCGCTTACGGATATTGCCATCATATTGCTCTCCCATGCCATAAATGACCGTGGGGTCCGTTTGCAAGCGCATGCCTTTGCGCAAACGATTAACAAATACAGAGGCCACGTTTTCACGCTCACTGGCAACGGCTGTCTCTTTTTCGATGATAGAGGCTAAGATCAATAACTCATAGGGCGTTTTAATAGGCAAGTCGTCGGCACGGTGTTGCCATGCTTTCTCGAGTGTGGCCTCCATGGCGCGCACGGCACGCTGTAACAGGTCAATATCCGTATCATTCACGTCGTACGTATAGGTTTCAGGCAGCAACAGTCCTTCCAACTGATCACGTGATACCCCGAGCTGTTCGGCAATGACCGCTTCACTGACACCCTCTAGTGTATGATCTAAGTGCGGTGCTGATTGCAGCTGCGCACGCCACTGTGCGAACGTGCTCCCTTCGACAAAAGTGATTGATGCCTGATACTGCTGTCCCGATCGGAGGGTGGTGAACGCTTGCGCGAGCGTTTGCCCAGGTTGAAGTTGAAATGTCCCCGCTTGAACGCGGGTTAACTCAGGATACAGATGAGGGGCAAACTTGGCCCAGAGACTTGATGCCACCCAACCTTTGGCTTCAAATTGCCTTATAACGCGTTGATAGTGCGCACCAGCCGGCACAGTGAATAATTGAGGAGATTGAATCGATAAGGGCATCGCAACGAATGCTTTCGTCTGCCATATTACCACTGCGGCGGCCAGCACAACCAACGCCATTATCGCGCTGATCCCCCCTAAAAGTCGCTTTTTTAGCACGCGTTTAACCTCTGTTGTAACACCCGAGTCAGGGTATGTGTGTTAAATGGTGTGTTGTTGATTGCCGTGACCGGCACCACTTTCATTAAGGTGTTGCAGATAAAGACTTCATCGGCCTGGTAAAGCGCCGTCTCATCGGTGCTCACCGTATGGCATTGAACATCCCCGACGCCCTCTAGCACAGCCATCACTTTATCGCGCATCAATCCAGCCACACCGGCATACTGTAGCGCCGGCGTATAAACCACTGGGCCACTACGCCAAAAAATATTGGCAGCTGAGGTTTCCACTACATGGCCAAACATATCGCTTACCACCAGGTCATCGGCTGTGGTGTCGGCGAGTCCCTGTTTGAGTAACACTTGCTCGAGCCGATTTAAGTGCTTTAACCCCGCCAGCGGTGAAGCGCCCAATTGAATGGACGTGGTTGCCAGCGAGATCCCCTGTTGCTGCCACTGGCGGTAATAGGAGGGAAAAGGATGCAGACTAACGATAACCGTCGGTGCCGTGCACCCTTGAGGGCTATAGCCACGTCCACCTTGACCACGGGTGATGATCACTTTCAGAACTTGCTCACCTTGAGCCTGTTGACAGGCCAAATCAAGGGTGTGCGCTAATAGGGGCCAGTCAACGTCTGCAATGGCTAAACGCTGACAGGTATCCTGGAGGCGAAGAAGATGTGCATCGCGATCGAGCAACACCTTGGAATACACATGACCTGTGGTAAAACAACCATCGCCAAATTGTAAGCCCCGATCGGACACCGCTATCTCGGTGCTAAGCTGTCCATTAACCCAATGCATGATTCCTTGCCACCTCACCAATAAAAACGGCCCGACAAATCGGACCGTTATTATATCAAAATCTCTCAATCAAAATCTCTCATCACGCAGCGCTCACTGCGCGTGTCATTAGATTTTTTTGAAGATCAAAGAGCCGTTGGTGCCACCAAAGCCGAATGAGTTACACAGCGCATAATCCATTTTTACATCGCGCGCATGATGTGGCACATAATCGAGATCGCACCCTTCATCAGCATTATCAAGGTTAATCGTCGGCGGTACAATTTGGTCAATCAATGACATCGCGGTAATGATCGACTCTACCGAGCCTGCCGCGCCAAGAAGGTGTCCTGTCATTGATTTGGTCGAAGACACCAAAACGCTATCCGCGGCTGCCCCCATCGCACGGCGCACGGCCTTACTCTCGGCGACATCACCCGCCGGGGTTGAGGTGCCATGGGCATTGATGTAACCAATTTGCTCAGGCGTGATGCCTGCATCACGAATGGCCGCTTCCATCGCCAGTGCCGCGCCAGAGCCGTCTTCACTGGGTGATGTCATATGATACGCATCACCACTCATACCAAAGCCGACGAGCTCACAATAAATCGTCGCCCCGCGAGCTTTAGCGTGTTCATATTCTTCAAGCACCATCACACCGGCACCGTCGCCAAGGACAAAACCATCACGATCTTTATCCCAAGGACGCGAGGCCGCTTGAGGATCATCGTTGCGGGTCGACAGCGCTTTCGCTGCAGCAAAACCACCGATACCCAGCTCTGTCGAGGCTTTTTCGGCGCCGCCTGCCACCATGGCATCGGCATCACCAAACGCAATCATACGCGCCGCATGGCCAATATTGTGTAGGCCGGTGGTACACGCGGTTGAAATCGAGATATTTGGACCGCGCATGCCATAGTTAATCGACACGTGACCGGCAATCATATTGACGATGGTTGATGGCACAAAGAAAGGGCTAATTTTACGTGGACCCTTCTCCACAAATGCACGGTGGTTCTGTTCAATTAAACCAAGGCCACCAATGCCCGATCCGATCGCAACACCAATACGGTGCGCATTGTGGTCGTCAACTTGCAGTCCGGAGTCTTGAATGGCTTGAACACTGGCCGCGATGCCGTATTGAATGAACAAGTCCATTTTTCGTGCATCTTTTTTCGACATGTAGTCTTCACAGTTGAAGTCTTTAACCATGCCGGCAAATTGAGTAGCAAAGGCGCTGGCATCAAAATGCTCAATGGCGGAGATACCGCTTTGCCCGGCTAGCAGAGCTTTCCATGAGGACTCAACTGAGTTACCGACGGGTGATAACATACCCATGCCAGTCACAACAACACGACGCTTAGACACGATGATATTCTCCGGAGAATATTAATTTGGATTGTAGAGTAGAGTAAAAAAAACACAGGCGGTCAAGGAGACCGCCTGGTAGGATTCTGAGATTACGCTGAAGCGCCGACTACGTAGTCGATAGCGGCTTGTACAGTCGTGATCTTTTCTGCTTCTTCATCTGGAATCTCTGTATCGAATTCCTCTTCAAGAGCCATTACCAGCTCAACGGTATCCAGAGAGTCCGCGCCCAAGTCGTCTACAAATGAAGCTTCGTTTTTCACTTCTGCTTCGTCGACACCTAGTTGCTCAATGATGATTTTCTTTACGCGTTCTTCGATGTTGCTCATATTAATACTAGTCCTTACAAGATTCGCAGATGCGATATGTGCTGTAGTTTATTCATTAATGTGGAAGTTGCAAGACCTCCACGGCTGGTCAAACCACGATTTGGGGACAAATCAATCGGAGTTTGACGTGTGTCATTCCAGATTGCAACGGTCTCGATCAAATCATGTACATGCCGCCGTTAACGTGCAAGGTTTCGCCTGTCATGTATGCGGCATCGTCTGATGCTAAAAAAGCGACCGTCGCAGCAATCTCTTTAGGATCGCCTAAACGTCCCGCTGGCACTTGTGCCAAGGTTGCTGCACGCTGATCGTCACTGAGGGCCTTCGTCATATCGGTTTCGATAAACCCAGGCGCAACGGTGTTAACGGTAATGCCACGCGCAGCCACTTCACGTGCCATGGATTTAGTAAAACCAATGACACCTGCTTTTGCCGCAGCATAGTTGGCTTGTCCCGCATTCCCCATCACACCGACGACAGAGCCGATATTGATGATTCGGCCGCAGCGTTTTTTCATCATCGCACGCAAGACTGCCTTTGATAAACGGAAAATCGACGTCAAGTTGGTATCGATGATATCTTGCCACTCGTCGTCTTTCATACGCATCAATAGGTTATCACGAGTGATACCCGCGTTGTTAACCAGAATATCAACATCACCAAATTCTTTTTTGATCGTGGCTAAAACGTCCGCCACTGAATCCGATGATGTGACATTCAGGGCCAACCCTTTACCGTTTTCACCGAGGTAGTCGCTGATCGCTGCGGCACCGTTTTCACTGGTTGCCGTCCCGATCACTGTTGCACCGCGCTCAGCCAAAAGCTCTGCCGTTGCTCGGCCAATACCTCGGCTCGCACCTGTCACTAGTGCTACTTTTCCATCTAGTTTCATTCGGTTACCCTTTTAATTGATTCTGCCGACATCGGCCGGCAGTCACAGAATACTATTACCGCACAGTCACACTTAGGCTGTTGCTGCCGCCAAGCTGGCGCTATCGTTAACAGCCGCACTGCTCAATGATTTGTTGATGCGTTTGGTCAATCCCGTTAGGACTTTACCTGGCCCAAACTCGAGAAGCTGCTCAACGTCTTCAGTCGCCATACGCTCAACGGTTTCCGTCCAGCGGACTGGACTATGCAACTGGCGCACCAGTGCTTCTTTAATGGCGGCTGGGTCCGTTGGTGTCGCTACGTCGGCATTATTGATCACAGGAATGACAGGCACATTAAACGTGACAGATTCAAGTGCTTGCGCTAACTTTTCAGCAGCAGGTTTCATCAATGCACAGTGTGACGGCACGGATACCGGCAATGGTAGCGCCCGCTTAGCGCCCGCTTCTTTGCACAGTGTATTGGCGCGTTCAACCGCGTCTTTATTCCCAGCAATCACGACTTGACCGGGCGAGTTGAAGTTAACCGGCGAAACAACCTGATCTTGAGCGGCTTGTTCGCACGCCGTTGCGATAGCGTCATTGTCGAGACCAATAATCGCTGACATCGCACCGACGCCTGCAGGGACCGCTTCTTGCATCAGTTGGCCACGTAACTCGACAAGCTTGATGGCTTCTTTAAAGTCCAATACCCCTGCACAGACCAAAGCTGAGTACTCACCCAAGCTATGACCCGCGAGTACCGAAGGCGTTGCACCACCTTGCGATTGCCAGACCCGCCAAATCGACACTGACGCCGCCAACAAAGCAGGCTGAGTGCGGTGGGTTTCATTCAAATCTGCCTCAGGACCTTGTTGAACCAACGCCCACAGATCATAACCAAGCACCTCAGAGGCCTCTGCAAACGTCTGCTGAACCACACCATATTGTTCAGCTAACTCACCGAGCATACCCACGGCTTGCGAGCCTTGGCCCGGAAAAACGATCACTGTTTGAGTCATATTCGTTTCCTATTAGTTTAGAACCTGACCAGTGCAGAACCCCATGCAAAACCGCCACCAAATGCTTCGAGCAATACCGTTTGACCACGTTGAATGCGTCCATCACGCACCGCTTCATCAAACGCAGTCGGTACAGAAGCCGCTGATGTGTTGCCATGACGGTCTAGGGTCAACACCACTTGATCCATCGACATCGCGAGTTTTTTCGCGGTCGCTTTAATAATTCGGTAGTTCGCCTGATGAGGAACTAACCAATCAATGTCTGATTTTTCGATTTGGTTCGCCTGAAGGGTTTCCGTGACAATATTCGCCAGCTGCGTTACCGCCACTTTGAACACTTCATTGCCGGCCATATAGAGCCAGGCTTCATCCGATACATGGGATTGGCCCCGCTCGGGATACCTCAGTTTCAAAAGCTCACCAAATTTTCCATCCGCTTTTAAATGGGTGGACAAAATACCATCTTGCTCATCGGCCGAAAGCACGACGGCTCCCGCACCATCGCCAAACAAAATAACGGTAGACCGATCCGCGGGATCGCAGGTGTGCGAGAGGCGATCGGCACCAATCACGAGGGCATGTTTTGCCAGCCCATTTTTAACGTATTGATCGGCCACACTCAACGCATACACAAAACCAGAGCATGCAGCGGCAATATCAAACGCGGGACAACCTTGTATCCCCAACATCGCTTGCACATCACAGGCAGCGGCTGGAAACGCACGTTCACCACTGGTCGTGGCAACAATAATGAGATCGATATCATGTTTGTCGATGGCGGCCATTTCAATCGCCTGTACGCCGGCTTGATAAGCCATTGAGGCAACGGTGTCTGTTGGTGCAGCAATGCGACGTTCTTTGATCCCCGTACGGGTCACAATCCACTCGTCACTGGTGTCTACCATCTGTTCAAGGTCAGCATTGGTGCGAACCTGTTCAGGCAAATAGCTGCCTGTGCCCAAAATCTTACTATACATGAAGACTACTAATGCCTCTCGAGAAGAACTGCCTCTAAACGGTCACTTATCTTAGTTGGGATTTGCCGTTCGACCTCGTGCACCGCTTCAAAAATAGCGTTTTCGTAAGCGGCGATATCTGCGCGTCCGTGGCTTTTTACAACGATGCTGCGCAATCCTAGCAAACTTGCGCCGTTGTACTGGTCGGGTTTCAGCTGTTGGAGTTGATTTAAAAGCTCAGAAAATAGCCATTTCGCGATCCAGCGCTTGATAGGATGAGGATTAAGGTGCGCTTTCACCTTATCAGTGATCAAACGGGCGACGCCTTCGCTGGTTTTTAATGCGACATTGCCAACAAAACCATCACAGACAATCACATCCGTTTCACCGGTGTAAATCTGGTCGCCTTCGACATAACCCGTGTAATGCACCGATGGGCTATGCAAAAGCAAGTCAGCACAACGACGCACCCAGTCATTCCCTTTGATCGCCTCTTCACCGATATTTAATAAGCCTACCCTTGGCGTACGGCCAAGCTCTGCTTCGGCTAACACCGCCCCCATCACCGCAAACTGGAAGAGCGTATCCGCGTCACAGGCCACATTCGCCCCTAAATCAAGTAACCATTTACGTTGATAATTGGCACCGGGCAGCGCAGTGACTAGCGCCGGTCGGTCGATACCGGGTAATAATTTCAGAAGGTATTTGGACAACGCCATCAAAGCACCGGTATTGCCGGCACTGACACACGCATCCGCCTCACCACTGGCGACGCTTTCAAGCGCGACACGCATGGAGGTATCGGCGCTACGTCGCAATGCGGTAGACGGGCGCATATCATTAGGGATTACGTCCGGGGCATGGACGATGGATAGTCGGGGGTGATGCTGGGCATTAAGTTGACGAAGCGACGCTTGGATGCGAGATTCATCGCCCACTAGCATCACTTTTAGGTCCGCAAAACGCGACAATGCCTGCACGGAGGCAGGCACTGTGACTTGGGGACCAAAATCCCCGCCCATCGCATCGAGTGCAATGGTTAGCCTAGTCAAGGGTCAACCTTACTTGTTGATAACCTTGCGGCCACGGTAGAAACCGTCTGCAGTCACATTGTGACGCAGGTGAGTTTCACCGCTGGTTTTGTCTACAGATACAGCTTGAGTACCCAGTGCATCGTGTGAACGACGCATACCACGCTTAGAACGGGTTTTACGGTTCTTTTGTACGGCCATTGACCCTACTCCTCGTTACTTTGCTTTAAGTTTTTTAGTGCGGCAAACGGATTTGGACGCTCATCAGCAAGTGGGATTTCCCCGAACACCATGTTGTCCGTACTGACTTTGCAGTCTGTATCTTCGTGCATGGCGACTTGTGGCAAGGCCACAATCAACTCGTCTTCGACCAATTGAATCAGATCAATCTCACCGTTTTCGTCGACTAATGCCGGCTCATAAGCATCCGGTAAATTGCCCACCTGGTCTTCATTGAAAACCGGGCTATAAACGAATTCAGTTTCATAGCGATACGAGAACGGCCCCCAACAACGTTGGCACTCAAGACTCACTGAAACGGCTGCTCGACCCGTTACAATTTTCAAGCCTTGGGCATCAATGTCGAATGAAAGCATGACCTCTGCATCACTATCGATGCTTTGGGTTGCCTCACCGAGGCGCAACAATCGCGACTTGTCTACAATACCATCGTAGTCGAGTTGCTTTTGGGCGCAACGGAACGGATCAACCGTCAGCGGTAGCTTTACCTTCTGCATAGGGCGCGAATATTAGCCTCCAAATGCGCTGGAGTCAAAGAAAATGTTACCTACGCGTCGCTGTTTAGGCTCGATAGCCACTCGGCCGGTTTGCCGACATCGCGCAAGTTATCTTTTCAGGTTAGACTGAGTGCGAACAATTAACAAAAATCAATCACGCGCGAGTCGTTTAGACACACTGGCGCGCTTAAAAAAGGAACGGTCATGCATACCACACAACCGCCAAAAATTGTGCTGGCATCAAGCTCCCCCTACCGCCAGGCCCTCTTAAAAAAGTTCGCCCTCCCCTTTTCGACTTTTTCACCTGCCATTGACGAAAGTCGACTCGAGAACGAACGCGCCACTGACTTAGTGGAACGGCTCGCACTCGAAAAAGCGATGGCCGGGATGCCGCTGTTCGATAACGCCATCATTATAGGCTCTGACCAAGTGTGTGTGATTGACGAGGAAGTCTTAGGCAAGCCGCATGAGCGAGACGTCGCCATTGAGCAGTTAAAGCGCGCCAGCGGCAAGAAAGTGACCTTTTACACGGGGCTGGCGGTGATTAATAGTGAAACCGGTGAGCATCAATCGGACGTTGAACCTTTTCATGTCGATTTCCGTGAGCTCACCGAGCAGGAGATTGTCCGCTACATCGATATCGAGCAACCGCTAGATTGCGCGGGGAGCTTTAAATGCGAAGGCTTAGGGATTGCCCTCTTTAACGCCATGCATGGCCGCGATCCCAATACATTAGTGGGGCTGCCACTGATTCGGCTACGCGAGATGTTAGAGAAAGAAAGGATTAGGGTTATCTAAGTTGCAGCAATGGCGTGTATCGAGCAGATCTCGATACAACTTGCTTTCTAAAAAGGCAGAAAGATTTACCACAAGATCGCATGTATGACGAAAAACCAAGCTAGTCAAGCTAGTTTATACGCCAGCATACTGTGCGTATAAAATGTCTGCAAAATCAAGCTCATTAATTTCGCCTATGACAAGATCTCGCACAGCGTCAGCGAGAAGTGAATTGTCATGCGTTAGTTCAAAGTCATTGAGCGATAGATACTCCAGTGCAACCGCTAAACCAGTACGCTTATTGGCATCGGGAAGCGCGTGAGCTACAGCGATACAGGCTGTGTATTTTGCTGCTATCTCGAACACATCATCAAGCCCATCGTAAATAATAGCGTTATCAATGCGACTCAATGCTCCTTGCAGTTTTCCTAAATCAATAGCACCTTTCATCCCAGGGCCTGAATCCAGAATTAGCGCATTTATCTCAATGACACGTTCAAAGGGAAAGCTAATAATATCCATTACATATCAGCGAGCTTTTTAAAGGTATTAGAGTGTGTTCGTAAAGCCAGCTTGGTTTCTGACTTGACAATCTGACGTCCTAAAACACCCGATAAATCAAGACTTTTCTTGGCTTTAATTTTTGGCCTCTGTATTGCACCAACACCATAGGCCTCTACTTTTCTATTCATGCCTTTTACTTCCTATACAATCTATTACTCAATAATCGCCGATAACATGGGGGACCGCAAGAAGCCGATTTAAGATTTAGCGGTTGTAACCGGCGCGTGATCTATCAATGCGGTGAGGCTGACCAATACAGCGACGGGACCAAAGGTCGTTAGGCTAGCGTGATCTTCAACGCCCCAGGTAACAGCCAACCGTGCCATATCCGCATTCACGGCTAATTGCATGTCATGGCCCGTATCACCGATCATAATCGCTTTCTCGCGCGCGATACCCGTTTGCGCCAACACTTCGTCTAGCATTTGTGGGTCAGGTTTAGATGCCGTTTCATCCGCGCAACGCGTCGCAACAAATAAATCCTGCGTGCCTGTCTCTGCCATAGCTCGATCTAAGCCTGCTCGTGATTTTCCGGTCGCAACCGCTAATTGAAAGCCTTGTGCTTTTAATGCCACTAATGTGTCTTTGACGCCAGAAAAAAGCTGGCACGGTGTCGGATTGTCGTGGACAAATTGCTGACGATAATGCGCAATCCAGCTCGGATACCAAGCCGGATCAGCGTCGGGATAGAGCAATTGATAGCCCTTTTCCAAACTTAAACCGATCATGGCTTGCAAGCGTTCAGGCGGTAACACCGGCAACTGGCCGGTTAAACGTGCTGCCCTATCAAGGCTAGACACAATCCGTCCAATGGAATCCATCACCGTACCGTCCCAATCAAAAATCAGTAACGAATAAGAGGCAATGGCAGGATGCGGCTTTCTTATTGCCATATTTGACGCCGCATCACAATCAACAGTGGTCGGTGGTTCAATGTGCATTTTTACCTCGTGTTCTCAACACTTACTGTTGCAAGACGCAGCGACAAAATACTGCGTATTGACGATCTGGAAATACGGAAAAAATTATGCGTTTTTCGCCCGTAGCCCTTCAAGGGCACGCTCAAGCTTGGGCTCCATCGGCGCGCTGAGCGTCATGGTGTCTTCATTCCCCGGATGCACAAAACGGATATTGGCAGCATGAAGGAACAAGCGATCCAGCCCGACTGACCGGGTGTATGCATCAAAACGCGGATCACCATAGCGATCATCCCATGCTAAAGGATGCCCGACATACTGCGCGTGTACCCGTATTTGATGCGTTCGTCCCGTCACAGGGCTAGCCTGCACCAAAGTGGCTTCAGCAAAGCTTTCAATCACTTTAAAACGCGTTTCAGACGGTTTCCCCTTAGGGTTGACACGCACAATGCTATTCACCTCATTTTTTAATAGCGGTGCAGTCACTTTGCGCTGTTTGGCTGGCCATTTGCCCATGACTAACGCGTAATACTCTTTTTGCACCGTCTTTTCTCGAAACTGCGCCTGTAAATGTCGCAGTGCCGAGCGTTTTTTCGCAATCAATAAAATCCCTGAGGTGTCACGGTCGATCCGATGAACCAGCTCTAAAAAACGCGCCTTAGGTCGCAATGCACGCATGGCCTCAATGGCACCGAATTGCAATCCACTGCCTCCGTGCACTGCGGTCCCCGATGGCTTATTAAGCACTAACAGATGATCGTCTTCGTGCAAAATACAATGTTCAAGCGCCGCTACTTTGTCTAACTTGGTGCTGGGTGCGGCTTTTTCATCTTTGTCGGGAAGACGAATAGGTGGCACGCGCACCACATCTCCCGGTTGGAGTTTATATTCCGGTTTTATCCGTTTTTTGTTAACTCGCACTTCGCCTTTACGAAGCACGCGATAAATCATACTTTTCGGGACATTTTTCAGCTGATTTCGCAAAAAATTGTCAATACGTTGGCCGGCGATATCATCATCGATGTCGATAAATCGCACTTGAGATTTTTGTTCTGTCATAACTTATTATTCTACCTCTAAGTGTGCTGACATGCACCTGTTGAGCGTGCTAAAGCCGTTAAATCACGTGATGACTATGCCGCAAAATCGCGGCAAAATCCGTTGAGTTCCGCTCTCTTCCTGCCGGGCAATCGTGCAAAAAAACGCCATATTCACTGGGTTTTTCTATCAAGGCAACATAAGCCAATAAAGCCGATTGCTGGACTCTGGTCTCCCTGCTATAGTTGCGGCGTTAGTCAGAAAAGCAAACGCTTAGCTGACACACGGTTTATCGCCTGCGATAGAGATATCGCGCTTGGCAAACACGTGGCGCTCGGGGTATAAAAACGCGAGTGGTGCGGTTGCGAATCGAGCAGTCGGTAACCGTCATGCGGTTAATCCCGCAATAGCACCATAATTCCGAATGCTTTTAAGGCGTTACGCGGCAATTGGCGTAAGACGTAAACCCAAAGCACCCGTTAGTGTGTTGACACGAGGCAGTGAGTCAGTGTCAGAGCTCTCCGCCATCGGTAAAAAACGGCGGACGCCAACTGTGTAATCCGGTGAGCCATAAAAACCGTTGCAGCTGGCCGATTAAAACTTGCCCGAGCGCACCCCTGATTTTCTCCAGCCGGGAGGCTGCATCATATCAGACTTGGGGTCAGGCAGCATTGGCGACTGCTCTCGTCATCAACCGCTAATAACAACGATAAATAAATGAGAAAAATCAGATGAAAAGAATGTTGATTAACGCAACTCAGAAAGAAGAGTTGCGCGTCGCATTGGTTGACGGTCAACGGTTATACGATCTCGATATCGAAAGCCCTGGCCATGAATCGAAAAAAGCTAACATTTACAAAGGACGCATCACCCGTATTGAACCCAGCTTGGAAGCGGCATTTGTTGATTACGGCGCAGACAGACACGGTTTCCTCCCGCTCAAAGAAATCGCTCGCGAATACTTCCCTTCCGGTTACAGCTATCAAGGCCGTCCCAACATCAAAAATGTGGTGAAAGAAGGCCAGGAAGTTATTGTCCAAGTAGACAAAGAGGAACGCGGTAATAAAGGTGCGGCACTGACCACCTTTGTTTCTTTAGCCGGTAGTTATCTGGTTCTGATGCCAAATAACCCGCGTGCAGGCGGTATCTCTCGCCGTATCGAAGGCGAAGAACGCAGCCAGCTGAAAGAAGCCATGTCCGGCCTCGAGCTGCCACAAGGCATGGGGCTGATTGTCCGCACGGCTGGGGTCGGCAAATCGGCCGAAGAGCTCGAGTGGGATTTAAAAGTGCTTCTTAACCATTGGCAAGCGGTGAAAGAAGCGGCAGCGGCAAACCCTGCACCTTTCCTTATCCATCAAGAAAGTAACGTGATTGCGCGCGCTATCCGTGACTACTTGCGTCGCGACATTGGCGAGATTTTGATCGACAGCGAAAAAGTCTTCACACGGGCGCAAGAACACATCAAGCTGGTTCGTCCTGACTTTGTCAGCCGCATTAAGTTTTATGATGGCGAAGTTCCACTCTTTAGCCATTATCAAATCGAGAGCCAGATCGAATCGGCCTTCCAACGCGAAGTACGCTTGCCATCCGGCGGCTCGATTGTTATCGATCCGACCGAGGCACTGACGTCTATCGATATTAACTCTGCCCGAGCCACCAAAGGCAGCGACATCGAAGAGACAGCTCGCCAAACCAACGTCGAAGCGGCAGAAGAAATTGCTCGCCAATTGCGTTTGCGTGACTTGGGCGGCCTGGTGGTGATCGACTTTATCGACATGACCCCAGTACGTCATCAACGCGAAGTCGAAAACATGCTCCGCGATTCGGTACGAATGGATCGTGCTCGCGTACAAATCGGCCGCATCTCGCGCTTTGGCTTGTTAGAAATGTCGCGTCAGCGCTTAAGCCCTTCATTGGCGGAAGCCAGTCATCATATTTGCCCACGCTGTAAGGGCACAGGCGTCATTCGTGATAACGAGTCACTGTCTCTTTCCATCCTTCGCTTGATGGAAGAAGAGGCAATGAAGGAAAACACCGCACAAGTACTCGGTATTGTTCCTGTCCCTGTGGCCTCTTATCTGCTCAACGAAAAACGCCGCTCCGTCCAGCACATTGAGAAGTACCACAATGTCAAAGTGGTGGTGGTACCAAACGCCGAAATGCAGACCCCGCACTTTGATGTGGTTCGTGTCCGCGGTGGTGAAGAGATGGCTGACCTGTCTTATCAATTGCCCGGTCAAATCGACGCGTTAAAAGAAGCAGAAGCACGCGAAGAGCCACAACAAGCACGTCCAGCGAAAAAACGTGAAGAGCCTGTTCTGCAAGGCTTTGCCGCACCCGCGACACCAGCGCCAAGTGCGCCAGCTCAAACGGCGTCGACCGAGGCATCCGTTAAAGCGACAACACCGGGATTATTGGCAAAAGTCGGTCAGTTTATTGCTAAGCTATTTAGCGCGCCTGCCAGTGATGAGGCGACGAACCAAACCACACAAAAGCCTGAAGCATCAAGCCAGGAACAAGGTCAGAAATCATCACGCGACCAACAAAATCGTCGCAATCAGTCTCGCGGTAGTCAATCGCGTGGCAACTCATCGCGAAGCAACCCATCGGCTAGCAACCATAAGCCCGATGCGCAAGACGAGCAAAGCGATAACAGCAGTAACGATCGCGGTCGTAACAATAAGCAACGTCGTCAGAATAAATCCCAAGAAGAACGTCGCGACACCAATCGTAAAGGCAAGAAGCCTCGCAACGATAACCGTAGCGACAAAGCGAAGAAAACCGCAGAGCAAGCACCAGCGGTCGAACCACAAGACGACAGTAAAGCGGCGAAACCGCAAGCTGAAAAAGCGGATAATAAAGGTCAGAAGCCAAACGATCAGAAGGCGGAAAAAACCGAACAGGTTAAACAGCGCCGTCAACGTCGTAAGCTAAACCGTAGCGTGCGGATTAATAAAGACATCGCAGAGACACACGCGCCGGTCGAGACTGCCGCCGAGCCAGGCAAAGACTTGCATCAAGTCGGTGCCGAAGTCGCCCAACAAGCGAAACAGCAACCGGAAAACGGCAAAAAAGAAGGCCAGCAGGACAAGCGTCGTAACCGTCGCTCACCTCGCCATCTTCGCGCCAGTGGCCAGCGTCGTCGTCGCCGTCCAATAGTGAAAAGCCCAATGCCGCTCACCACGGGCATGGCCTCACCGGAAATGGCAATGGGTAAAGTGTGGTCAGCAGAGCAACCGGTCAAGGTGAAGCAAGATCGCCGTCGCCAAGATAAACGCCAAACCCATCAACAGAGTGTGAGTGGTATTGTAAGTGGTGTGGCGCGTCCTGAAATGGCGATGGGTAAAGTCATTATCATGCAAAGCAAACCGGCTGACGCGGCCCCGGTCTCCATCCACCCTGCATCTTCTGTAGTCACACCCGCGGCTGAGCAGAAGCCTGTTGTGCAGCCCGTGCAGACGCCTGAGGTGGAAGCCACACCGCAAGTGGCTGTTTCACCCGCACCGGCCACGACACCGGAGCATGATCCGAACGTCGATTTAGTGACTGAGAAAGTGATTGAGCGCGAGGTGGCAATCAATGCACCGACCGCCACTATCCAATATCGCCGCGCAACATCACCGATGATGAAAGCGCCGGCACCGAATGAGACAGTCGATCACAGCCCTGTGGCTATCGCCGCGTTTAACGCGCCAAACGCAGACGCCAAAGCAGCAGGTAGCGCCTGCGCTCGTGCATCAGCGTATGCGCCTGCGACCAAGCCCCAGCACTAATCGCTAGGCTTAACGGCATTCTTCAAAGGCCTCGGCATATGCTGAGGCCTTTTTTTAGGTTTATTCCGCCGACGCAATACCTGTCACCCTACCCTCACTTGCAGCGATACATAGAAAAGTGCGTCAATCAACACGCTTCTATCGATACTTCCTTGTCAAAGCGAAAAAACGCAGTAACGTCGTAACAGGATGCGTTCCTCAAGCCTGATTATTCACGTTTACATTGACTCAGACAGGACGAGTGAACCCACAACCTTTATTAAAGTGCTGTAGGGAAAATGCTGTTTATTATGAAGAAGTTTCTCGCTGTCTACCCATTTAAACGCCTTCATCATACCCTGATGCTGGCATTCTTGTTACTAAGCCTTCTTCCACTCACTTTGGTGGCATTGTTTTTTTTAAATGCTTATAGCCAGGATCTGCAAAAGCAAAGTACCGCGCACCTTTTATCGGTTCGAGACAGCAAGCAGCAGCAAATCAATGATTACTTGAATGCCCAAGAAGCCGAAGTGCTAGGCTTTGTGGCCTCTGAGCTAGCCTATGCCAGTGGCGGCCATTTTTATGGTTTGATCGATGCATTTCGCCGCTTACGCCCTGACATTGAACAAGCCCGTCAATACGCCCAACGCCGTTATCTTCCCGAGTCAGGGAACAAAATAAAAACGCCCGTCGCCAAAGACGATCCCAACTATTCAGCCACTGAGCGTTATCGGCTGCTCCATCAACGCTATCATCGCGCTTATCAGGCGTTACTGACACGCGCGGATTTTGATGATGCTTTACTCGTCGATAAACAAGGCAACGTCACTTACTCGGTGAAAAAACACGCCAACTACGGCACCAATTTAATCACAGGGCCATTCCGAGATACCTCATTGGGGCACACCTTCTCAGCCTTGACACAGCACAGCCAAAAGATACAAGGCAAACTTGACCCGACGCCACATGTCGTTATTTCAGATTTCTCACCCGAGCAAGATGGGATACCCGTAGCTTGGCTAGGTGCACCGATTATTCAACAAGGATACCTTCACAGTTATGCCCTGTTTCGGCTACCCAACCAGGCTCTTGCCACATTAATGGCGCCGAGAGAGTCCAATGGTATTCAAACCTTATTGGTGGGAAAAGACGGCCAAGTACGTGCGCAATCAGCAACCTCTAAAGCGATCACCAACAGCACGCCAGTGATGGACAAGGCGCTAGCGGGGAACACAGGTGTCACCCGTTACCAAAGCCCCTCGGGCAACACATTACTCGCCGCTTATACCCCCATTGATAGCCATGGTTTAAAGTGGGGACTCGTCGCCGAGGTACCCACGCAAGTTGCGTTCGCACGAATCCACCAATTAGAGCAGCTATTTATTGTCGCCATGCTGCTCGCGACCCTCGCCGTGGTCGTTGCATCGCATTATGTGTCTAACTTTATTACTCGACCACTCCTTCAGCTTACGTGGGCCGCCGAAAAAGTCAGTGCCGGTGATCTCGACACCCAAATCCATCACACACGCCGGCCTGATGAAGTGGGTCGGCTAGCAGTGAGTTTTGCGCGCATGCGTCATGCTATTCGCGAGAAAATCCAGTTAATTCAAAAGCAAAATCAAACCTTAGAAGCCAACCTCACCATCATCAAGGCTCAGAACCAAGAGCTGCAGTTGGCCAACACGCTAAAAGATGAGTTCCTCGCCACCACGTCACATGAACTACGCACGCCGCTACACGGTATGATAGGTATTGCAGAAGCAATGATTGATGGTGCGAACGGCCCAATTAGTCGCGATCACCAATACCAATTGTCGATCATCGTTAACAGTGGTCAACGGCTAGCAAAACTGGTTGATGATCTTCTCGATTATCACAAAATGCGTTATGGACAACTGGGTCTCGAACAATGCCCTGTCGACGTTAACGCAATGACACAATTGGTCCTTTCACTCGCCAAGCACCTTAAAAAAGATAAACCCTTGGAGATCATCAACCAGCTGAGCGATTCGCCAGTATGGGTATACGCCGATCCGCAACGGCTCGAGCAAGTTATGTACAATCTGCTTGGCAATGCGATCAAGTTCACCGATGCAGGCAAAATAGTGATCAGTGCCGATACCATTGATGACCGTATTCGCGTTCAAGTGGTTGATACCGGAAAAGGGATCCCCGCCGAACAACTCAGCCGAGTCTTTGAGCCGCTTGCCCAAGCAGTAAGCGGCCACTATCACTATCAACACGGTGCGGGTCTAGGACTATCGATTAGCCGACAACTGATTGAACTGATGGGCGGTCAACTCTATGTCAGTAGTCAACCACAGGTCGGAACCACGTTCAGTTTCACGCTTGCCAAAGCACATGAAATGCCCGCACTGACGGATGAGACTGATCAGCATATCTCGATGTCCGAGCATATCCACCCCTTAGACGCGGATCAACGCTTCCCCGAGCCAGCTGAAGCCAGCGTCCCCGCTCCAGCCGAAGACGCGCTGCATATTATGGTTGTCGATGATGAGCCGACCAATCAACAAATCCTAACCAGCTTTCTTCACATGGAAGGCTACCGTGTTTCAACCGCCAGCGATGGCCGCACTGCGATAGATAACGTAATCGCCACACCGCCAGATCTGGTACTTTTGGATGTACTGATGCCGGGAATGAGTGGCTTTGACGTCTGCGAGCAACTCAGGACACACTTCGATCATGCCGCACTTCCCATCATTATGCTCACTGCACTCAACCAGCCGGATGACAGGGTCTATGGCTTTAGCGTGGGTGCGAATGATTACCTCAGTAAACCCTTTGATAAACGAGAGCTGGCCGCACGGATTGCCACCCACCTGACCGCAAGTCAAGCTGAGCAGCGACGCCAAGAAAATCAACGCCTTGAACAGGCACTAGAGCAAAGCGCACAACAACAAGCCAGCCTGCTCGAAACACAATCTTGGCTGATCTCACAGCTGTCTCTTGCGCCCGAAGCCATGCTCGGCATGAGTCGTGATGGCCAAGTTAGGTTCGTCAACGAAGCGGCAGCACGCTTGTTTAAGCGCGATAAAGAAGACGTAAAACGCATGCACGGCCACGCACTCGTTACCGCCCCCGACCACGCCCAACATAGCGAACGCTATCAAGGGCCACTTACCGCTTTTATTGACGGAACGCCTGAGCACCTTGATGGCATGTTGTTACGTTTTCCTGCAGAATCTGATATCGACAGCCTCTACGTGATCAACAACGATGCCCCCGTTTCTCAAACCCGTATACAAAGCCTTGAAAGTGCGATTGAAGCCCTCTCTGGGTATGCATTAGGCGGCGACATTCGCCAACTGGACGCATTAAAAGCCATGGGCGGTGAGTTTGAGGCGCTGGCAGAAAAAGCTGAACATCAACAAGAAAGTAAAATCAACACCCGTAGGCAGCTCATTGTCGAAGCCATGATTGCAGGGTTAGATTACTGGGAAGAAGCCACCGGCAAAACCAAGTTCGACTTTGCCGAACAAAGCGGCTTATGGCGCGTATACCTTGATCGTAGCAGCTTACAAACGCGCACTTTAGACAAGTACCTCTTGCTAGAAACCCTTCCCAAAACGCCAAGGTGGCGCACTGTGCTGAATTCCATTCGCTTTATCCTCGATCATTGCGACAAACGCAGCACCACCCGCACTCAGCTAGAATCTTACTACCAACA
Source organism: Salinivibrio costicola subsp. alcaliphilus (assembly GCF_001996185.1). Taxonomy (NCBI): domain Bacteria; kingdom Pseudomonadati; phylum Pseudomonadota; class Gammaproteobacteria; order Vibrionales; family Vibrionaceae; genus Salinivibrio; species Salinivibrio costicola. The sequence goes on along the minus strand of NZ_MUFR01000020.1, from coordinate 23,897 downwards.
ACTGCGCCAACTACTGTTAGACGATTAACAACACACCCAGCACCGCAATAAAGTGCCTCCTCTTCCGGGGACAGACACTTTTCTCCTCTTCCGGGGACAGACACTTTTCTCCTGGCACTTTTCTCCTAGCTCCTTACGAGAGCTCCGTACGAGGACAGGCACATTTCCCTTTAGGAGGACAGACACGTTAAGTCCATGCCGTTTTTATTTTCTTCTTGCAGGTATCTTCTTACGGGGACAGGCACCTTAGTCATAAGGTGCCAGTCATAAGGTGCCTGTCCCCACAATCAATAAAGTGCCTGTCCTCACTATCACCCTCCTATTAAATTAATAATCGACACAAAACAACATTATGGATCTGCCTATTCAGCATGGCTAAAAGCCATCTAAACCAAGATTAAAAGTGAAAGTGCGCGCTTTATCACAACAAAAATAAAGATAAATTTTTCGACGAGAAATAAGAGAGGGAATGTGTGTGACATGGGTCGATATATCAATCGATAACACTGTAAATAATTGATAATAAATAATTTAAAGTTTAGTTTGTTGAGGATGAGCTTCACGGTTTTGAGACTAACTGCATGGAAAATCGTCTTCTCAAGCCCTTCATTTTAACGAAAATAACGGCGATTAAAGGTGTTTTTACGGTTTTAACGATTTCGACCGTTGCAGCAAAGGGACAACTGGGGCTTATTGAAGGGAGTTGCTGGCCGACCTCTTGCAATAACACCATGACGACAACCACAGCGGAACGTTAGCAACCGGTAACATTGAGCTCACAGGCGGTCCATTAAAGAGCTCACCACTATCCATCACGTGAACTGAAAGCAACAGTAAGGAATGGCTATGTTTTCGAGTAACAGTAGAATTGCCAGCAAGACCCTACTTGCCTCTGCAATAATTGGTGCGTTAAGCATGAGTGCTGGCGCAAGTGCTGCTGAGCGCAGTGAGCTCACCATTCATCCCAAAGAGTTCAATACCTTCGTCCGTAACTTTAACCCCTATTTAGGAGCGACCTATCTTCACACGACGACCGACTTTGTCTATGAACCTTTGGTCGTCTTTAATGAACTACAAGGCAACGAGCCCGTTTATCGTATTGCGACGGGTTTCGACATGGCAGACGATTTAAAAAGTGTCACCTTTACCCTGCGTAAAGGGGTGAAGTGGTCAGACGGTGAAGCCTACACAGCCGATGATGTGGTGTATTCATTTGATTTGGTCAAAGCGAACCCAGAACTCGACCAATCGGGGATTAACCAGTGGATCGACGATGTGAAGAAAGTTGATGATTACACCATCCGCTTTGAGCTCACTGAAGCTAATTCGAACGTCCCTTATGAGATTGTCAAAGTCCCCGTGGTGCCTGAGCATGTGTGGAAAAACATCGACAACCCCGCCTCATATACCAACGAGAATCCTGTCGGGTCAGGCCCCTTCACCACTGTCGATACCTTTACCTCGCAACTCTATATTCAGTGCCGCAACCCGCATTATTGGGATAATGATAATCTCGACGTCGATTGCCTGCGTGTGCCACAGATTGCCAATAACGATCAGTTTTTGAGTAAGGTGATCAATAGCGAAATGGACTGGACGTCCTCGTTTATTCCCGACATTGATCGCACCTATGCCGCGGCCAATCCAAACCATCACTATTGGTATCCGGCTGCCGGCACTCAGGCCTTTATGGTCAACTTTAATGACCCCGATCCTGCCAAGCGCGAAGCGCTGACCAATGTCGATTTTCGCCGTGCTTTCTCGATGGCGATTGATCGTCAAACCATCATTGATATCGCTTTTTATGGCGGTGGCACGGTGAATGACTTTGCATCCGGCCTTGGCTATGCCTTTGAAGCCTGGTCAGACGACGCAGTGCATGAGAAATATCGTCAATACAATACTTACGATCTGGACGGCGCCAAAGCCCTGCTCGCTAAAGCCGGCTTTACAGATCAAGACGGTGATGGCTTTGTTGAAACACCATCGGGCAAATCGTTTGAGCTAGAAATTCAGTCGCCCAATGGCTGGACTGACTTTAATAATACCGTACAGCTTGCGGTTGAGCAGCTTGCCGATGCCGGTATCAAAACAAAAGCACGTACCCCGGATTTCTCGGTGTATAACCAAGCCATGCTCGAAGCCGATTACGATGTGGCCTACACCAACTATTTCCACGGTGCCGACCCTTACACTTACTGGAATAGCGCGTATAACTCCAACCTACAGGAAGGGGATGGCATGCCGCGGTTCGCGATGCATTACTACCAAAATGCCGAGCTCGACAAGTTGTTAGACAGCTTCTACAAAACCGCGGATAAAGATGAGCAGCTGGAAATTGCTCACCAAATTCAAGCGATTATCGCCAAGGATCAAGTCACCATTCCGGTGCTTTCTGGCGCGCAAATGTATCAATACAACACAACCCGCTTTACCGGTTGGTGGAACGAAGACAATCCGAAAGGTCGCCCCTCTATCTGGGCCGGCATTCCCGAACGTCTTCTTCATGTGCTGGACCTTAAACCCGTTCAGTAACCACTATCGGGCGCCTTGCGCGCCCGCTTTTCCACGGTGTTCACGCCACGAACATCACCACTTCGCTGTGTAAGGTGTGGGTTATGGGTTATTTTTTCCGACGGCTAACTTTTTACATGATTGCCCTTTTAGTGGCAGCAACACTCAATTTTATAATTCCTCGTGCCATGCCCGGTGATCCTGTCACCATGATGTTTGCCAACGCCTCAGTGCAAGTCACCCCAGAGCGGATTGAGGCAATGAAACAACTGCTGGGCTTTGTCGATGGCCCGCTCTATATGCAGTATTTCACTTACATGAAAAACGTGCTGAGCTGGGATTTAGGCACCTCCATCCAATTTTATCCATTATCAGTTAACGAGTTGCTGGGCAAAGCGTTTGGCTGGTCGCTCTTTCTCGCCGGCAGTGCCGTGCTGCTCTCTTTTTCCCTGGGCTCGATTTTGGGCATTTTTGCCGCATGGAAACGCGGCGGGAAATACGATGCCATGATCACCCCAGGCATGCTGATTATCCAAGCGGTACCGCAAGTGGTCATTGCAATGCTCGCGCTGTTTATTTTCGCGATTGGGTTGAAATGGTTTCCGACCGGATACGCCTATACCCCAGGCGTCACGCCCGACTGGACCAGTTGGACCTTTATTAAAGATGTGGCCTATCACGCCGTACTCCCGCTTTTTTGTGCTTCCATCATTCAAGTGGGCGGCTTTTTGGTCAACATGCGCAACAACATGATTAATCTGCTGGCGGAAGACTACATCACCATGGCGCGCGGCAAAGGGTTAAGCGAAAACCGCGTGGTCTTTAACTACGCGGCCCGTAACGCGCTCTTGCCTAGTGTCACTGCGCTATCGATGTCGCTGGGTATCGCCATCGGTGGCCAGCTGATTGTGGAAATTATTTTTAACTACCCCGGTCTTGGCTCGGTACTTTTGAATGCGATTAACGCGCGAGACTACCAAGTACTGCAAGGCCACCTGCTGATTATGACCTTATTTATGCTCTCGTTTAACTTAATTGCTGACATGCTGTACGTGGTGCTTGACCCACGCCTGCGAACCGGAGGAAAAGAATCATGAAAGATCTCCTCACGCTTATTGTGCGCAACAAAATCGCGCGCGCGGGCTCCATCATTGTCGGCTTATTTATCTTAATGGCGATATTCGCTCCACTGCTAAGCCAGCATGCACCAGATAAACGCACCGGTAACCCGCATGAATACCCAAGCTTTGTGGTTAAAGCCGCACAAGCCAACCCAGATGGCTGGATCGCCACCCACTTAGCAGACCATCCTCGTACCTTATTAATGTCAAAAGACGCGGAGCATGCCCTCGGCACCACCCGTATGGGCCGCGATGTCTGGTCCCAGTTACTCCATGGTGCTCGCGTTTCACTGGCAGTCGGTTTTGGCGCCGGGATCACCGTGTGTGTACTCGCCACCTTAATTGGCATTACCGCCGGCTATTTAGGCGGTTGGGTTGACGATGTGCTTACCGCCGCGATGAACATCATGTTGGTGATCCCGCAATACCCACTCTTGTTCGTGCTCGCCGCGTTTATCGGCGAAGCCGGACCGCTGACGATCGCCATCATTATTGGCTGTACCTCCTGGGCGTGGGGAGCACGGGTGGTTCGCTCACAAACTCTTGCCCTGCGCGAAAAAGAGTTCGTGAAAGCCGCTGAAGTGCTGGGCGAGTCGCGCTTTCGCATCACCTTTGTCGAGATCTTGCCTAACCTCGTGCCTATTGTCGGCGCCAGCTTTATTGGCTCAGTGATGTATGCCATTGCCATGGAGTCAATTATTTCCTTCTTAGGCCTTGGCGATCCCAACACCATCAGCTGGGGGATCATGCTCTACAACGTACAAACCTCTTCGTCCATGCTGATTGGCGCGTGGTGGGAGCTGCTCGCACCTTGTATTGCGCTGACCTTACTGGTGACGGGGCTTGCCTTGCTCAACTTCGCAGTGGATGAAATAGCCAACCCGCAATTACGTGCGCAAAAAGGGATGAAGCGCTGGAAAAAACTTAACCAGCAAGAAAAGAAAGCCCGAGACGAGAATCCCGTTGCCGAACACATGTTGATCAGTGGAGATAAATCATGAGTCGCACCCCACTTATCTCAATCCGTGATCTGTGCGTGGACTACATTACCGATGCCGGTGATGTAAGAGCCTGCGATCACGTCAGTTTTGACATTGCCCCCGGTGAAGTATTTGGCCTGGCTGGCGAATCGGGATGCGGTAAATCCACCGTTGCCTTTTCGCTGATGCGTCTGCATAAGCCACCCGCATTTATCACCGGCGGCGAAGTGCTATTTAACGGCGAGAATATCCTCAACTATAGCGATGCCCGCATGCGTGATTTTCGTTGGCGAGAAATGTCGATGGTGTTTCAAAGCGCCATGAATGCCCTCAATCCCGTGCTGACGCTTGAAGATCAATTTTGCGATGTATTAATGCGTCACACCAATATGACCCGTAAACAAGCGGTCAATCGAGCGCAAGGCTTGCTGGAAATTGTCGATATTCACCCCAGCCGCCTGACCGATTATCCGCACCAGTTTTCGGGCGGGATGCGTCAGCGCTTGGTAATTGCCATTGCGCTAGCCCTCAACCCGAAAATGATCATCATGGATGAGCCCACCACCGCATTAGATGTGGTGGTGCAGCGCGAGATCTTACAAAAAATCTACGCGTTAAAAGAAGAGTTTGGCTTTTCGATTCTGTTTATCACCCATGACTTATCGCTCATGGTCGAGTTTTCCGACCGGATAGGGATCATGTATTCCGGTGAGCTGATTGAAGTCGCGCCGTCCAAACAAGTACTTACCAATCCCTATCACCCCTACACCGAAGGGCTGGGCAGCTCATTCCCCTCACTCACCGGGCCCAAGCGCCAACTGGTGGGTATCCCAGGTAATCCGCTCAACTTACTCGAAATCCCGACCGGCTGCCGCTTTCAAGCACGTTGCGCGCAAGTGCATGAACAGTGTCGAACCACCCAAACCGTGCTGCGCCAAATCGAACCAGGCCGTTATTCCAACTGCCACCTATACGACGGCGAGCCGATCGCCCAACAAAAAGTCTAATATCGTGCCAATGTGAGGAAGTCAGTGATGAGTACAGGTCTTGGAGAACTGCTGGTTGAAGGTAAAAACGTGGTGAAAGATTTCCCTATTAATAGCCATGCCCTTAAACAACCCATGATGCGAGCGATCAATGATGTCTCGTTCAAAATGTACAAAGGCCGTGGACTTGCGGTGGTGGGTGAATCAGGCTCGGGCAAATCAACCACCGCGAAAATGATCGCCAAAATGTACGCCCCGACCGACGGCTGCATTGAATACCGGGGACGCGATATCACCACCATTAAAAAACGTGATGAGCTGATGCGCTATCGCGAAGGCCTGCAAATGGTCTGGCAAGACCCTTTTGGCTCGCTCAATCCCACGCATAATGTGTTTCACCATATTGCGCGTCCGTTATTGATCCACAAAAAAGTCGCCAAGCGCGACAAAGCCCAATTGAAAGAACGGGTGTTCGAGCTGCTCGAGCAAGTGGGCCTCACTCCGGCCAAAGAAACGGCGGAGAAATTCCCCCACCAGCTGTCGGGCGGCCAGCGTCAGAGGATAAACCTAGCGCGTAACATCGCCGTGGGCGCCGAAGTAGTACTCGCCGACGAACCCACCTCGATGCTGGATGTATCGATTCGTGCCGGCGTACTTAACCTCATGGAAGAGATGAAAGTGGAGAAGCAAATGTCGCTGCTCTACATCACCCATGATATCGCCACCGCGCGTTACATTGCCGAAGACTTGGCAGTGATGTACGTCGGCCATATGGTCGAATGGGGGGACACCGAAGAGATTATTCATCGCCCTCAACATCCTTACACCCAGCTGTTGGTCTCAGCGGTGCCTGACCCCAGCAAATCCATTCACGAGGAACTAAAGGGCAACAAGGGTGAGATCCCACTGTGGACGCCAGATTCGGTCGGCTGCCCTTTTGCTGGCCGCTGCCCGCATGCCACCGCTAAATGCACCGAGCAGTTACCCGGCGTGACCAAGCTCGCCGACAACCACTATGTGCGCTGCTATTTGTACGAGCAATAGCGACCAATAAGGATACCATCATGCAAGTGCTGACCAATCACATTGGCTACTCGTTACACGGTGACAAATACGCGGTGATCGTCAGTGACAGCGACTCCCTCACCGGCACGCCCGTAGCACTGATTGCCCTGCCTCCTCTTAAGGGGACAGGCACATTTAGCACTGCCGATAAAGCTGCCTCCTCTTCCGGGGACAGGCACTTTTCTTCTGGGGACAGGCACTTTAACGAGGCCGCAGAAAGTGCAAACAATTTTACCGGGACAGGCACTTTAAAATTTACGGGGACAGACACTTTTGTTCGTGGGACAGACACAGTATCACTCGATAAAGTGGTCGCGCAGTTTGAATTACAGCAAGGCACACAGTTAAACAACTGGCAGATAGGTACGGCTTATACCCTCGATTTTTCTGCCTTTGCGCATCGCGGACGCTATCAACTCGTGCTGTTAACAGACACACCGGTATATTCCCATCCGTTTGAGATCCGAGATGATTGCCTGTTTCACACCACGTTTTCCGATCTGCTGCATTACTTTAAATCGCAGCGGTGTAGCGGTATCTATGAACACGCGGATCAGCGCGCCAAGGTATTTGGCTCTGATGAACGTGTGGATGTATCAGGCGGTTGGTACGATGCCTCTGGCGATGTGAGCAAATACCTGAGTCACCTTTCCTATGCCAATTACTTTAATCCTCAACAAATCCCGCTGTTGGCTTGGGGGCTGGCCGATCTTACCAGCCAATTTAGCTCGGACACGCTGCCTGCGTTTATGCGCACACGCTTAGCTGATGAAGCGAAACACGGCGCCGATTTTCTTCTCCGTATGCAACACCCCAGTGGCTTCTTTTACATGACGGTGTTTGATCAATGGTCGAAAGACCCAGAGCGCCGCACCCTTTGCGCTTACGCGACGCAAGATGGAGTAATGAGTGAGGCTTACCAAGCCGGCTTTCGTCAAGGCGGCGGCATAGCGATTGCAGCCCTTGCCGCCGCAAGCAGAGTCTCACTTTGCTCAGAGCCTGACCAACAAGCACGCTATTTAGACGCTGCCATTCGTGGCTACTGGCATTTGGTTGAACATAACCATCACTACCTTGATGACGGTGAGCCCAACATTATTGACGAAACCTGCACCCTTCTCGCCGCATGCGAGTTGCATCACGCCACTCGGCAATCTACTGGGCAATCTACAGGGGACAGTCACGCTTATTTAACGGGACAGGCACCTTTAGGTTCCGGGGACAGACACATTAGTGCGAACGGTGACTGTCCCTTTTTGAGCGAGGCACGAGGTTGGATGCAAAAGCTGGTCGCACGGCAACGCAGTGATGAAACTTGCCAATATTATTGGTCGGCCAATGCCGATGGGAGTCGTCCGTTTTACCATGCCGCTGATGCAGGTCTGCCCGGGTTGGCGTTAGTTCGCTACCTCGATGTGGAAACCAATCCCAGCCATCAGGCTATTGCACAAACAGCACTGGAACGCGCCTGCCAGTTTGAGCTGAGCCTAACACAAACCGCCGATAATCCATTCGCGTATCCGCGTCAGTACGTCAAACCCGTCGATGGCGTTAAACAGGTGCGTCACTTTATTCCTCACCACAATGAAACCGGCTATTGGTGGCAAGGCGAGAATGCACGCTTGGGGTCACTGGCGACCTTTGCGTGTCATGCCACGCGCCATATTCAAGACGATGCGCTAAATGCTGCTCTCCACACCTTTAGCCAACGGGCGCTTAATTGGATCCTCGGTTTAAATCCATTTGATATCTGTATGCTCGATGGGCATGGCCACAACAACCCAGATTACCTACCGCACTTGGGCTTTTTTAATGCCAAAGGGGGGATCTGCAATGGCATTACCGCAGGGATGGAGGATGAAACACAGATTGCATTCAACCCCGCGCCATATTGCGATGATATGGCGCAAAACTGGCGATGGGGCGAGCAGTGGTTGCCACATGCAAGCTGGTTTATGCTCGCCATCAGTGCGCAAACGCTGACTGGCAACGGCCACTCGAACAAGGAGAACACGTGATGACTTACCGCCTCGATCTTAGTGTGATCAACGAGTATCCCAATGACACTCCACCGCGCAGCCGAATGGGGTTAACCTTGCATAATCTCACCGACTGTCCCTTAAATCAGCTGTCTATTGCGGTACTGTTTGATCGCTTCATCAACCCCAATACCCTTTCACAAGGCAGCATCGAGCAAATCGGTAGCTATTGCGTCATTACACCGGCGCATCAAACTCTCGATGCCAATCAGAGCTTATACATCGAGTTTGATGCCCACACGCCGCCATTACGGTTCCTTTGTGCGGGCTTTAAAGATGCGCTGCTCTATGCCAATGGCGAGCAATATTCAGTGATGCTCACCCCCATCAATTTGGCGCATACTCACACCACACGCTCATCGATTCCAGATGTTCATCCCGCCGAGCACGCCATTATTCCGGTGCCCAAATCGGTGCGCCACCAGCCAGGATACTTTACGCTTTCACCCACAACACCGTTAATCGCTGTCGATCCACAGGCGCTTCCCGCCGCGCAGTGGCTAAGCAACGAATGGGTTCGCATGTATCCGCAAGCCGAGATTGCACTCGACCCACGTCATCAAGATGCGGTAACTGGCGATCATGCTATTCTCTTACGGCCGCTACCCGACTCCGCGCTTCGGGATATCACACACCGCGATGAGGCCTATCAGCTCACCGTCACCGACCAAGGCGTGGTTATCCAAGCCTGTGCTAAGCGAGGATTTATTTACGGCTGCGCATCGCTGCTACAACTTAGTCAAGAGCAAGACACACAGCTTCGGATACCGGCAATAAAAATCAGCGATGCACCACGCTTTGCTTACCGAGGGATGATGCTCGATTGTGCGCGTCATTTTCATTCGGTGGACACGATAAAGCGACTGATTAACCAGTTGGCCTATTTTAAGTTCAATACCTTTCACTGGCATTTAACCGACGATGAAGGCTGGCGACTGGAGATTAAAGCTCTGCCTGAATTGACGCGCTATGGGAGTCAACGCGGCCCCAATACCCGCCTTGCTCCGCAATTCAGTCATATTGCAAAACGTCACGAAGGTTATTATCGCCAAGAAGACGTACGTGACGTGATTGAATACGCCGCAGCCCGTGGTATTACCGTCATTCCTGAAATTGATATTCCCGGCCACTGTCGCGCAGCCATCAAAGCGCTGCCTGATTGGCTACACGATGCCGACGACCGCTCGACTTACCGCAGCGTGCAGCACTACACCGATAACGTATTATCGCCAGCCCTCGATGGCACGTATCGATTTTTAGATACGGTATTAAGTGAAGTCGCCGAGCTTTTCCCCGCCTCATGGGTCCATATTGGCGCCGATGAAGTCCCTGACGGGGTATGGACGGATAGCTCAATTTATCGGGACAGACGCATGAACGGAGAAACGACCGCTTCGCTACAGGGACAGATACTGACCTATGCTGAGCAAAAGCTTCGCGCCTTGGGCAAACGTATGGTTGGCTGGGAAGAAGTGCAGCACGGCGATAAAGTCAGCAAAAACACCGTGATCTATTCATGGCAAAGCGAAGACGCCGCATTGCATTGTGCGCAGCATGGGTTTGATGTGATTTTAACCCCGGGTCAAGCGACCTATCTCGATATGGTGCAAGATTATGCTGCCACCGAGCCCGGGCTCGACTGGGCGGGCGTCACACCATTAGAAAAAGCCTACCAATATGAGCCGCTAGCAAGCCTCGCCAGTGATGACCCAGCTCGTGAGCATATGCTAGGCGTACAATGTGCACTCTGGAGTGAACTGATCACTAATCAGGACAGGCTCGATTATATGGTGTTTCCAAGGCTTACCGCCATTGCAGAAGCGGCCTGGAGCCACAGTGAGCGCCGTGACTGGCTCGATTATCTGGCCAGACTCAAAGCGCAGTTACCGCGTTTAGACAAGTTCGGTATTCAATACCGTTCCCCTTGGGCATCGAACAAGTAGGCCGAATTCGCCCACCTGGCAGTGCCTCCTGCGCTGCCAGCTCTTTGCGCTCGCATCCCATCTGTTTATAATGCCCAGCCATTGTTGTCAGTCTGAGAGTGTTTTCGGCATGCTACGCCAAGAAATTAATACCCTACTCACCCCTATTCATGGTTTTCTGCACTGTCAAACCCCCGACAGTTGGATTGACGCGGCCATTCAGCCTGACAATCAATCGATTCTTTTGCGCGATCACGCAAACTGCGAATTAAAAGCCAGCCAAACCGCGATGTGGCTGATCCGTAAATATGCAGTCGACGCGGCGAGTGGCGAGCAACTGCTGGCATGGGCCAAACCCTATGAAGACTTTGTTTATCGCCGCATTCGCGATGGGATCTTCCACGCGCGCAAAAACGGCCTCAGCGCGCCTTTAACCCCTAAAGCCGGCTTTGCCCACGGCCAAGCCTTGATTGATAAAATGGTCCGGTTAATCAAAGAAGAGTTTCATCATTTTGAGCAAGTGATTGAAATCATGGACGCACGCGGTATTCCTTATCAACCGTTAGAAGCAGGTCGCTACGCCAAAGGATTAATGCGCGCGGCACGCACTCACGAGCCGGCAACCTTGATCGATAAACTGATTATTGGCGCCTACATTGAAGCACGTTCCTGCGAGCGCTTTGCCAAAGTCGCCCCACACCTCGATGATGAACTACAAAAGTTCTACATCTCGCTACTGCGCTCGGAAGCACGCCATTATCAAGATTACCTGACGCTCGCAGAAACCATCGCCGGCGAAGACATTCGCGACCGTATCCAAACCATCGGCGAGCGCGAAGCAGAGTTGATCCAAGCGCCCGACAGCCAATTCCGCTTTCACAGCGGCGCCCCTGCCTAACTTCTTATGGCAGCTTCTCTTTGTGGGGACAGGCACTTTTATTCAACGTGATTTCCTGCGAGTGATTTCCTGCGGGGACAGACACCTTTACACCTGTCCCTGATTTCCTGCGGGGACAGACACCTTTACACCTGTCCCTACTAAGTCTCCTTTCCAGGGACAGGCACTTTTAGTTTTCGCCGGATACAAACACCTCTTGGTGACTGTCCTGGTAGTTTGTTTTATAGCCCGCCTGTCCCCGTTGTTTAGTCCCCGTTGTTTACTAATCGGGACAGACGCCTTTAGTAACTAACCAATCTCACAGTTACAGTACTTCTTGTACTGTCACGAAAAACCAGGCCAGAAAAGATGATAGCTGTTCATTTATACAGTATCTTTTGCATATACCCATATACCAAAAGGGACTGACGATGACCAAAGCTCGCGCATCTTTAGTGAACCTATCAGCCACACCCTATTATCATTGCGTCTCACGCTGCGTGCGCCGCTCTTTCCTGTGTGGCTATGACGCTCAATCGCAAAAAAGCTATGAGCATCGTCGCGCATGGATAGAAACGCGTTTACTTACACTAGCCAAAGCTTTTTGCATCGATATCTGCGCTTACGCCATTATGAGCAATCATTATCACGTTGTCCTACATATCAATGCAAAAGCCGCCCAATCCCTGACAAATATCGACGTAATTGACCGCTGGCTAGCCTTTCACCAGACTCCGGTACTCATCCAACGTTTTCGTCAGGGAGAATCTCTCTCCAAATCGGAGTACAAAGCGTGCTGTCGGATCATTGAGAGCTGGCGCGAGCGTTTGATGTCTGTCAGTTGGTTTATGAAGCTGCTCAATCAATATATTTCAGCGCAAGCGAACCGAGAAGATCAATGCACGGGGCATTTTTGGGAAGGACGCTTTAAAAGTCAGGCCTTGTTGGATGACAAAGCTCTTGCTGCGGCAATGGCCTATGTCGATTTAAACCCCGTGCGAGCAGGTATCACCAAACAGCCTAAACAAGCCAATTACACATCGATTAAAAAGCGCGTTGAATCACTCAAGCAAAATAAAGCAACACCAGCAGGCTTATTCGCCTTTGCAGGAAATCCGAGGAAATCTATGCCCGACGGCATTCCGTTCCGGCTAATGGACTATTTAGCACTTGTTGAATGGACTTGCCACAAGGGACAAGAAAGGGGCTCAAATCAGCGGCCTCCCCTACTCACACGACTGAATATGTCGAGTGAAACCTGGCTGACCACATGCGCTCATTTAGAGTGCGGAAATGTTGTAGGCTCACTGTCGAGTATCCAAGCCGTATTACCGACACTGGGCCTAAAACGCATGACAGGCGTCATGATCCCAAATCGTTGAGGCAAGCACTAAAACACGCATCAATGCGTAAAGGAATCGTCATACTAGCCCGAAGATCTACCCTACCCAATAAGCCAGCACCATTATAAACACGAACAAAATGCCTACCGCTTTTAAGAGCGGCTTTAGCCCTTTGGACCCACCTTCTGGGGACTGATTACAACATCCCATATTACCTCCTCATCGTTATTTCCCCAGGATAAACCCTCCAGTTACAGGAAGGTAAAGGCATGTTCGGATTTTAAAGAGGTAAGATTTCATTAGAGATTTTACTAGGACAGGCATCTTTAGAGATTTTACTAGGACAGGCATCTTTAGAGATTTTACTAGGACAGGCATCTTAACAACGGCTTACTGGTTACTAGTGGTGACTGTCCCGGATAAAGCGGTCTCGGATAAAGCGGATAAAGCGAAAAGTGTCTGTCCCACCAAAAGAAAAAAGACAAAACTCGTTTTTGAGATTAATTTTTTGTACGCTTAAACAATTAATTAATCACAACCTAGGCCAAGAATATGGAACTTCCACCGTCTGCGCAGGCGCTCCTTGAGGCTATCCAACACTACACGCCCATCACCGATATCAGCACAGATCAACGTCAGTTGATAAATGGTTCACCAGAGTCTTTTATTACCGCGATACCGATTGGTCTATCGTTATCAAAGACATTCGATCAACGTCAAGAAGAGCTTTTTGTCGATTACTTTTCACAAATGGCCGATGACCTGCGTATTCATTCGCGTCGTCATGACATCACTGAAATCATCGATATCGCGAATAAAATCCTCACTCAAGCACTTGAGCTAGACGACGATCACATTAATCTGGTACTCGCCAGTGAAATCATCAAATGCATGAAACACCTTAAACTGCATGTTGACGATGCGATCATTGTGAAAGTGCGTGAACGCAGTCGGCAGGAGATCACTGATCAACAAGAATACTTGGCACAAGACCCTGAAAAGGTTACCGAGAATCTTGTCGCTGACCTCAATAAATTTGGCATCGACACCGGGCTTGCTTTTTGTCAATTCGTCAGTGGTGAACTTGTCTTTCTCACTAAGCAGGAAATTCAAGGATTGCTCACAATGATGAGCCGTCAACCTTGGTCAATTGATGCACTTTTGCTTTTGAGCCTCAATCCCGAGCCTAAAGTCGCCGACACCGCAGCGAGTGTACTCAATAGCCTTCCAGCAAAAAAATGGAAGTCCCTTGGTCAACGCCAATATCTAACCCTGATCCAGCGCTTTGGTCACGATAGCGTAAAAACCCACCTGTCAGCATGGCAAAAATCAGCCATGCAATACAGCAAACAAGCCGAACAACATCAAGTGACCGAGCTTTACCTGTCCTATCCGGACGGCAACCATGCCATACTATTTAACGGACTGCTCATCGACCCAACAACTAAAAATGCACACGTATTCGGTGGCGTTTTTCGCTTAGGTTTCGGTTTAGTGGATAGCTATTTTGATACCAATCCCGTCGACACTGTGCAATATAAAAAAATGACCACAGAAATGGACACCGCTGTCGACGTCGTTCAATGCCATCCCAATATCTTGCGACACATACTTTGTTGGGCCCTGGACGAACAGCATGAGGTCCTCGATCCTGACACGCTACATATGTTGGCGCTTCTCCCGTCCCAATGGACCGAGCCGCAACCGTTCTCATTAGATAAACTCGCCTCCACGTGTGACTTCCCAGGAGAACATCCGGACGCGATAGCGCGAGGACATCGATCCAGCAAACTGTTAGTCAATACCCCATTGATAGAGACATGGACGATCGCTGAATCGATCGACCCAACGCTAGATACCATACGCAAAGTCCGGAACCGCCATTATCTCGAACACCCTGAACCCTATATCAAAGCACTCGCGTTGAGTGGGCTGATCACGCATTACAGCAAGCAAGACAGTACACCGTTTTCACCGAGCAAACTATTTATATTTGCCGCGGCGTATGCGTTGCAAGCACCTGATCGTATGAGAAAAACCTTTCCGCTTTTCGACCAGCTCGCAGAGCTGAGTATGCAACAGCAAGCGGAATATCATCCGGTGGCACACGGCCCCCAGGAAATAGAACGTCCCCAAGGCATCGTACTGTACATTGAGCTTGATAATAGCCGTCCAAAAATATGGCGCCGTTTTACCATTTCAAACGCCTTACCTTTTATCGCGCTACACGATTGCATTCAAGCCATTATGGGTTGGGAGCACCAACATCTTGCCATGTTTATCACACCCTTTGGTCATATTGACCTTGACGATGAATCCGACACTCAAGCGGCGTATTTACCCATTGGGGCAGCACTGCAAGAGCCCGGAGACACCATCGCGTATGTGTATGATTTTGGTGATAACTGGCACCACACCATCACCCTTGAGAAACTGAATACCCGCAATTGCACGCAGCCTAAAGTCACGGCAGGTAATGGAGCCTGTCCGCCAGAAGATTGCGGCGGTATAGACAGATACAAACACCTACTCAGGCTCTCAAAACGCGCACCACTCAGCGACGATGAGCAAGAGATCCTGGACCTCTTCAACATGCAGGATTGGGACGCAAAACACTTTGATAAAAACGAAGTGAATCAGAGATTAAAAGAAGAAGTGCCACCTATTTTCGACTAGCTACATCGTGGGACAGGCACTTTAGAGGGTACATCTTGGGACAGGCACTTTTTAACTTTTGGTGCCTGTCCCACCAATGTTAAATGTTCTGACAAAAGTGCCTGTCCCGCCAATGTTTTCTAATACGCTGTACTCAGAAATCTGGACTCTGTATCCTAGTGGCTATAAACATCTATCAAGGACAACAACGATGTGGTATCTCATTTATTCGCAAGACGTCGAGAACAGCCTACCGCTACGCAAGCAAGCGCGTGACGCACACCTTGAACGCTTACACCAACTGGAAAAAGAAAACCGCTTGATGATTGCCGGGCCAAACCCTGCTGTTGATAGTGAGGAGCCAGGCGAAGCTGGGTTTACGGGCTCGACCGTTATTGCCTGGTTTGAGTCACTATCAGCCGCAAAGGCATGGGCCGACAAAGACCCTTATGTAGCCGCTGGCGTTTATGCTGAAGTGACCGTAAAACCGTTCAAAAAAGTGCTTCCGCAGGACCCAGCCTAATGCGATATGTAAAAATACTGATGATGGCCTGCCTGGGGCTAGTACTCAGTGCATGTAGCAGCACCCAGCATGACCAAGCCGCAGAAGCCGCAATCCAACGTGCAGACATGATTGCACAGCTACTGCCGATGGATATTGAAGGCTACTCACTGGTTCGAGCACGTGCGCAAGATGCCATCATCGAGCTGACGCTTCTGGATAAGAATGCCAAAAAAGCACCAGGAGAGCTCTTTTCCGGTTTAAAACGTCGTTATTGCCAAGATAGCGACATACGCAGTATGTTAGACAGTGGTATCAGCTATACCATTTTGGTTCGCGATACCCGCGGCCGACAAATCCTCAATAACGCTATCAATGCACCCAGCTGTGCTAGCTAATTAAGCACCAAGGCTGCTCCCACTCTACCGGTAAGGCTGGCCACAACTCGCCTTGGCTCGGGGGCAGCACATAGCTGTAGTGCTTGGCTGGCTGATCATCGGCAAAACGACACGTAAATTGCAGCCCATAAGCGTGTAAGTAGCCACGATCGGCAAGCTCACCGCCATAGTAATCATCACCGATAAGCGGTGAGCCAATACTTTTCATCGCCACGCGAATTTGATGGGTTTTACCCGTGTAAGGCCGACAGAGAAAAAATCGCCGCCCCTCACCGCCTGCAATAGAGATAAAACGCGTCCTCGCAGGGTTATCTTTGCTGGCAAGCAACTTCCAACAGCCTCGCCGACTTTTACCCATATCGCCGACAATCAATCCCTGTTTCTTACGCGGCTTTTTCGCACTTAATGCCAAATAGCACTTTTCTATCTCGCGCGACGCGAACAATCCTGAGAGGACAGACGCCGCATGAGAAGAGGTTGCCAGCAGCAGCAAGCCCGACGTCATCTTATCTAAACGATGTACAAGGTAGACCTTCTCAACCCCAATATACGCCGCGACCGCAGGCAACAGTGCCGCTTCATCGGTCTCTTTTTGCACGCTAACGCCATGGTGCTTGTTGATCACCACAAAGTGTTGGTTTTGGTCGACAATTGAAAACATAACGAAGGGATTTACCGGTTGGCCATTGAGGACAGGCATCATAACGGCTTCCCCCTCAGCCCGCTAGAGCAATCATAAAAGTGCCTGTCCCGTTAGTTGTCGTTAGCTTAAAGTGTCTGTCCCCGGTAGCTAAACCCGCTTCACGCTCTCGCGCACCACCAGCGTTGGCTCTAGCTGCACCGTTTGACTTTCACTATTAGGGGCATCAAGTTTACTAAGAAGCGTTTCGACCGCTGCTTGACCGAGACGATATTTGGGCTGGTGAATGGTAGTCAGGGAAGGCGAGATAAATTTAGCCAAGTGAATATCATCATATCCAATAATAGAGAGATCATCGGGTACGCAAATCCCTAGCGCGTTAGCAGCATTGATCGCGCCCATCGCCATCATGTCATTGCCTGCAAAAATAGCGGTGGGTAAGGATCCACACTCAGCAATCGCCTGCAAACCTTGATAGCCGCCTTCACACTCAAAGTCCGCTTCCACCATCCAATGTGGATTTTCAGCAAGTCCAGCATCGCGCAGTGCATCTTTAAAGCCTTGAAAACGCATTTGCGCTTGATACCTAACAAGAGGCCCACTGATGCAGCCAATCTGGCGGTGACCACAATCAATCAAGTGCTGGGTCGCTAAATAGCCGCCTTGATAGGAATTGTCTTGGATTTTATCGCAGGCAAAATCAATCGGCCCCCAATCCATCACCACCACAGGAATATCCGGATAACGATCAAAGCCTTCAATCCGCTCCCCTTCCATGGTCGAGCACATCAAAATCAAGCCATCGACCCGCTTTTGCAGCAGCGTATCAATCGAGGCACGCATGCGTTCAGCATCACCTTCCGTGTTGCACAGAATCAAACTGTAACCATTGTGGTAACAACTGCGCTCGACGCCTTTTACCACTTCACCAAAAAACGGGTTGGTAGAGGTTGTCACCAGCATGCCAAACGTTTTAGTACGATTGACTTTTAAACTGCGCGCCAATGCCGAGGGAGCATAGTAGTTGAGCTCTTTCGCAGCTTGGTTAACCTTCTCAGCAATCGTCTCACTGACATAGCGGGTGTTGTTAATCACATGACTGACCGTCGACGTCGACACGCCCGCCCGTTTGGCTATATCTTTCATGGTCGCCATTTATCGCGCTCCGCTACCAAGGTTGAAATGAAGATTAGGCATCTTGATGGGCTAAAAACGCATCGATATCCACGCGCGAGGGAATCGACGTTTGTGCGCCACGCTGGGTGACGGATAAAGCGGCCGCGGCATGCGCAAAGCGAATCGCCTGATCAAGTGTCTGTCCCTCTATCAATCCAGTGACGAGTGCGCCATTAAAGGTATCGCCAGCGGCGGTGGTATCCATAGCATTGACAACAAAACCCGGGATTAATCTCCCTTCCTTTCGCGCTTTGTCACTCAGCCACACGCCCTGTTTACCCATAGTGATCAGCACCGTCTCAATCCCTTTTTGGTGCAGCACATTTGATGCAGCTTGCGCACTCTCGGAATCTGTCACCGCAATGCCAGTCAGGCTTTGTGCTTCTGTTTCATTCGGCGTGATAATGTCGACCGCCGCCAAAAGCGCATTGCTCAAAGAAGCCGCAGGGGCCGGATTCAGCACCACTTGGGTATTTGACGCTTTGGCATGAAAAGCCGCTTTTTCAATCCCGCACATCGGCGTTTCTAACTGCATCAACAAGTAATCGGCTTGGGCTATCGTATCGAGATCGGCGGTAATGGCCTCCGCTGTCAGCGCCGCATTGGCCTCCGCCGATAACGCGATACTGTTCTCACCTTGATCAGTGACTTGAATCATCGCAATCCCGGTCGGCGCATTCGCCTGCACCTTCATCGCACTGACATCCATCCCCTCTTGCGCATAACACTGACGAATCTGCTGGCCAAAGACATCGTCACCCACACTAGCAATAAAGGCAACATCCGCACCGCAACGCACCGCCGCCACCGCTTGATTTGCGCCTTTGCCACCCGCAATTACCGCATAATCTCGACCGTGTAATGTCTCTCCGGGGCGCGGAAAACTGGAGACGCGTAAAACATGATCGGCATTAACACTGCCGAGCACAACTAATGGACTCATTACCCTTCCTTACCATTCAATCAATCGCGCACCGTCCAACACACTGGGCCAGACGGTGCTTATTATTGTATCTTCCCGTGCGACCCTTATTCAGCGATCGTTTCTTGACTGATCACTTTAAGCGGTACCGGAATATAGATGTCGACTGACTCGCCTTTCAGCACTTTATCCGCCGTTTCAACACCGAGCTCACCAATCATACCCGGCTGCTGAGCGATAGTCGCTGCCAAGTGGCCACGTTCTACCGCGGCAATGCCATCTTTAGTGCCATCAAAGCCCACAATGGTGACATCTTTGCCTGATGCCTGCACCGCACGCAACGCGCCAAACGCCATTTCATCGTTTTGTGCAAACACCGCCTGCACCTCTGGATACGCAGCAAGCAAGTTCTCCATCACATTCAGACCTTTGGTGCGGTCAAAATCCGCTGGCTGACTGGCCAGTAACTCTACATCCGTACCTTCAATCGCATCCATAAAGCCTTCACCCCGTTCACGCGCTGCCGACGTACCGGCAATGCCCTCAAGCTGGATCACTTTGGCACGCTCACCGACTTTACCCATGATAAATTCCGCCGCCATTTTACTGCCTTGCGCGTTATCAGAGGCAATATGGCTCACCACCTCCCCACGGCTGGCGCCACGGTCTAGCGTAATCACCGGAATGTCAGCGCGATTAGCAATACGAATTGCATTCGAGACTGCATCCGAATCAGTGGGATTAATCAAGATGGCTTTCACACCACGAATGGTTAAATCCTCCACATTCGACAGCTCTTTACTGGCGTCGTTTTGCGAATCGAGCACTAATAGCTCATAGCCAAGATCTTCCGCTTTTTGCTCCGCGCCTTCTTTCATGGTGACAAAAAATGGGTTGTTTAAGGTTGAGACCACGATCGCCATTCTATCTTCCGCCTGCGCACTGATGCTAAGCGTTGATGACAAAAGCGCGGTGGTAATCAAAGTAGTCAGTTTTTTCATGCTTTCAGTCCTTTTGTGTTTGTAGGGTATTGTTTTTAATTGCTAATCAAACAGAAATAAAAGTGCCTGTCCCGCTAACTTAAGCACAATCTGCTCTATCTAGTTTCTAGTTTCTAGTTTCTAGAAGAGAAGCGTCTCGGCTCTTTCCCGTATTCCGTAAGCGAAGCGCTCCGTATTCCCATTCCCGAATGCCAACTTAAAGTGCCTGTCCCGCTAACTTAAAGTGTCTGTCCCGACAAGCTAAAGTGCCTGTCCCAACAAGCTATTTGTTTTTGTTATCCACCAGCACGGCGAGCAAAATCACCACGGCTTTGGCAATCATTTGGTAGTAAGACGACACGTCCAGCAGGTTAAGGGCGTTGTTCAAAAAGCCGATAATCAGCGCACCTATCAGCGTGCCCATGATCTTGCCTTTACCGCCCATGAGGCTGGTGCCGCCCAGTACCACCGCCGCAATCGCGTCAAGCTCATAGCCAGTGCCAGCAGTCGGTTGACCGGAGGACAGACGTGAAGTAACGATGATCCCCGCCAGCGCGGCAAGCATGCCGCAAAGGCTGTAAACACCGATTTTAATCCGATCGACATTGATGCCAGACAGACGCGCCGCTGACTCGTTGCCACCGAGTGCATAGATATAACGGCCAAAGCGGGTATGATTAAGCAAGTACCAGGCACCGATAAAGACGATGGCCATCAGCCACACGGGCACGGGAATACCCAATAAATAACCGGTCCCAAACCATGCAAAGGCGTCGGCCGTTTCAGTAAAGCCCGCGGAAATAGGGCGACCATCGGTATACACCATAGTCACGCCACGATAGAGGGTCATTGCGACCAAGGTAGCGATAAAGGCCTGCACCTTGCCTTTAGCCACCACCACACCAGTCATGGCACCAATTGCTGCGCCGGCAAACAAAGCGGTGGGCACTGCGATCAACACCGGCACTTCGACCGCTATCAGGCTCGCAGCAAAGGCACCGCACAATGCCAGCACCGAGCCGACACTCAAATCGATACCCGCGGTTAAAATCACCAGCGTCATCCCCACCGCGATAATCGCGTTCACCGAGGTTTGGCGCAGGATATTGAGCAGGTTATCGACCATGAAAAAGTTGCTGTTTAAAAATGACATCACCACGATCAGCGCCAACAAGGCGATCAGTGATTTTTGCTCAATTAACCAGGCTTTGCTGAACATAGGTTTGCGTCCATCCTCTGACGGCTGGGACTTATTGACTGCATTTGAGCTCATGCTGCATCCTCATTGGCATCTTTGCCTACCGCACAGGCAAGCAGAGTTTCTTGGTTAGCGTCCTTGGCATCAAATTCACCGCACACGCGGCCTTCGTGCATCACTAAGATGCGATCACTCATGCCAAGCACTTCGGGCATTTCTGACGACACCAAGATGATGCTCATGCCCTCGGCTTTAAATTGATTAATTAACTGGTAAATTTCTTTTTTAGCGCCGACATCGACACCACGCGTCGGCTCATCCAAAATCAGCACTTTCGGCTTGGTCATCAGCCCTTTGGCGATCGCCACTTTTTGCTGATTCCCGCCCGACAAGTTGCCAATAATTTGGCCACGATGCGGAGTTTTAATATTAAAAAGACGAATAAAATCATCCACCGCCATCACTTCATCGCGCGGCTGAATTTTGCCCCAATGCGTCAGTTTATCGAGCGCGCTGAGTGACATGTTGTCTTTCACCGATAACCCCAGCACCAAGCCCTCGCCTTTGCGATCTTCGGAGATATAAGCAATGCCATTGGCCAGTGCATCTTGTGGGCTGACCGGATTAATCACCTTGCCATCAAGCCGAATCGTGCCTGCCTCGCGCGGCATGGCGCCATAGATAATTTTCATTAGCTCCGTACGCCCAGCCCCCATCAGACCCGACACGCCTAAAATTTCACTGCGGTGCAGCTGGAAACTCACCTCTTCCACCCCGTGGCCGCTGACATTTTCCACCTCAAGGCTTATTCCATCAGGGGCGACGTCGCTTCGCGGGTATTGTTCGGCAAGTTTACGGCCCACCATCATCTCAATCAGGCCGTCTTCATCGGTATCACTGACGGCACATTCACCAA
The DNA here is from genome assembly GCF_001996185.1 of Salinivibrio costicola subsp. alcaliphilus. NCBI lineage: Bacteria > Pseudomonadati > Pseudomonadota > Gammaproteobacteria > Vibrionales > Vibrionaceae > Salinivibrio > Salinivibrio costicola. The sequence goes on along the minus strand of NZ_MUFR01000020.1, from coordinate 1,663 downwards.
TAAACTTGCCGTCGCGTAACACGGTGATCCGATCGCAAATCTCAAAAATTTCTTTTAAACGGTGTGAGATATACACAATGCCGCAGCCCTGCGCACGTAACTCATTGATCACCGCAAACAGCGAAGCCGTCTCGGTGTCGGTCAGCGCATCGGTCGGCTCATCCATAATGATCACCTGCGACTCAAACGACAGTGCTTTAGCAATTTCCACCATCTGCTGCTCGCCCAGGCTAATGCTCCCCAGAGGCGTCGAACCGCGCGCATTGACATTTAACCGCGCCAGCAGCTTATCCGCCTCTTCAACCATTTTGACCCAGTCAATCTTGCCAAAACGATTAGTAAATTCACGACCCAGAAAAATGTTTTCGGCAATGGTCAGCTCTGGGATCAAATTCAGCTCTTGGTGAATAATACTGATCCCCGCTTGCTGCGAATCGCGTGGCCCTTTAAACGAGACAGGTGTGCCTTGGTAATTCACCTCACCGCTATCGGCGTGATAAATCCCGGTTAACACCTTCATCAAGGTGGACTTGCCCGCGCCGTTCTCGCCCAATAGCGCCATCACTTGGCCGGGATACACATTTAAGCTCGCCTCATCTAACGCGCGAACCCCAGGAAAGGTTTTTACGACTTGGCTGAGCTGTAAGATAGGTTGCGTCATCGTGGTTACTCGCTTAGGCCCACCTAAAAGGTAACACCGGCTTGAAAAATCACATTGGCATAAGGCGTACATTCACCGGTGCGCACCACCGCTTGGCTCTGCGCCGTACGTGCTTTAAATGCCTCGTGGCTGATAGTGGTCACCCCTATCGGCTGTTGGCGTGCAGCATTTTCTTGTTCTAATCGCCCAAGCAATGCCTGGTGCAGCGCTGGGCTCACCACTGCGAGCTCTTCCGCAATCACCACAGATTCAATGCAAGCGTGATTTAACACCGCCTCAACCGTTTGCATAAAGCTCGGCACGCCATCAGTCAGCGCCAAATCAATGCGCGACACCGAGCTTGGGATCGGAAGCCCCGCATCACACACCGTAAACTCATCGGTATGTCCCACTTGCGTAACCAGCTGTGCGAGCTCTGGATGGAGCAAACCATGTTTATTCATTCATCACCTTCTCACTCTCGATTGGATCATTCAGCGCTTACACCCCACTCAACGCGGATACGCCTTCTTTTATCGCGCTTTCTCGCAGAAAACACGCCATCGAAACGTTTCGATATTAAATAAATAATAAACGGCGATATAAAATTCACCATAAGCAAGATACACAGATGTGAAGCAGATCGACTATTGATATCGAAGTCACTAGCAAAGAGAGGGGAAGATCACACTAGGGGGTTGGGAGAACTAGAGACTAGAAAGAGCCTAGGGGACGGAATACGGAATACGGAATACGGAATACGGAATACGGAATACGGAATACGGAAAAAGCGTATCGTGCCTGGTCCTGTAGATAAAGTTCCTAGGGCCTAGGATCCTAGGACCTAGGCACTGCTTCCCGCTCTTTCCCGTATTCAAGATCCCGAATCAAGCCTAGGTCGGACAAGCACCAATGGCACCACCGAAATAAAAACCAGGCGTAGATACCATCTCTCCGAACCATCCGTAAAGGGTTATGTAACCACTTGCGGGTGGTATTCGCTTTGATGTTTTACAACACCAA
>NZ_MUFR01000190.1:0-302 GCF_001996185.1 Salinivibrio costicola subsp. alcaliphilus | reverse complement strand
AACGTGGCAGGGTTTTTATATGGAGGGGGCGTGAGAACATGGTTAAACGGCCATCAAGCGTTCCATCCACATTCACCAGTGGCGTTCGGTGTTTTGCCGGATAGGTGGTGGAGTCTTTAATTGTCGGTTTCCCGTCTTCTACGGTGACCGTCAGGTTGGACATCTCTTTTTTATTGCCATCCGGAAAGGCACCATACAGGGTGACCTGACAGGTATCGTCCGCGCGATAGGTAAAGTCATCCTCATACGCACCTGATGGTACCGTACCGAGCTCTAGGTGGTTTTCTCCCGGCTGTAAGTAA
>NZ_MUFR01000189.1:0-303 GCF_001996185.1 Salinivibrio costicola subsp. alcaliphilus | reverse complement strand
CCTAACGATGACAACAAACCTATCCAAAAATCTGGTCTCTTCAGTAGAATACACCGCCATGGTTCTTGATTGGTGGACAATGCGGTGGGATATAAACTCGTTAGGCTGACCGAGCTCATGGCGTATGAGTTTGGGCGAGTAGAGGGCGATATTGAGGCGCTTAATGAGCGAGACCTTGGTAATGTAATGCCTGATGGGGGGAGCTTTTCACAATTTAAAGAAAAGCTTGATAGCGGTGAATTTGCCCTGTTGACTGATACCCCAATGCGGCCCGCGATGGTGCATGATAATACGAATAAGCTC
>NZ_MUFR01000188.1:0-304 GCF_001996185.1 Salinivibrio costicola subsp. alcaliphilus | reverse complement strand
CAGTTAAGACTCGGTTTCCCTACGGCTCCCCTATGCGGTTAACCTTGCTACTAACATTAAGTCGCTGACCCATTATACAAAAGGTACGCGGTCACCCCATCACTAAGTCACCTCTGCTTGATTGGGCGGTTGACCCACGCTTCGCGTGGTTAACCCAATAAACAAAGTGATAGCGTCTCACTAAGATAAGGTGTCTTAGTGATGGGGCTCCCACTGCTTGTACGTAGACGGTTTCAGGTTCTATTTCACTCCCCTCACAGGGGTTCTTTTCGCCTTTCCCTCACGGTACTGGTTCACTATCGGT
>NZ_MUFR01000187.1:0-310 GCF_001996185.1 Salinivibrio costicola subsp. alcaliphilus | reverse complement strand
AAAAAATCAAATAAAAATAAACGCTTGACGTGAGTTTTTAAAAGATTAAGATAGCCGTCCACTTAACGCCAAGCGTTAGGGGAGTCAAAAAGAGGTTTTATTTCCGGCCTGAGGGTTGAAAATAAAAGATAAAATTTCTTCTTGACTTTAGCGGTGAGGCGCGTAAGATACGCAGCCCTGACCAAGCGAAGCGCAGCTTCGCACAGTCAATGCTCTTTAACAATTTGACCTATGCAATCTGTGTGGGCACTCGTTGAGAATAGACAAAAAGATTTATTCGATGAACTGAGTGACCAATACGATATAACTT
>NZ_MUFR01000186.1:0-313 GCF_001996185.1 Salinivibrio costicola subsp. alcaliphilus | reverse complement strand
GGAGTCTTTAATCGTCGGCTTACCGTCTTCTACCGTGACGGTCAGGTTCGACATCTCTTTTTTGGTGCCATCCGAGAACGCACCATACAGGGTGACCTGACAGGTATCATCGTCCCGATACGTAAGGTCATCGTCGTATACCCCTGATGGAGCCACGGCAAGCTCTAACTGGTTCTCCCCCGGCCGTAAGTAAGCGGTAGCGTTAAACCCCGATGAGAAGGTGGCAGCGGTCGAGCTTAAGTTATCAATAGCCTCGATACCGTTGATTAGCCCACCACAAAACATAGTCTTTGAGCTGATATTGGCGGTGTAC
>NZ_MUFR01000185.1:0-313 GCF_001996185.1 Salinivibrio costicola subsp. alcaliphilus | reverse complement strand
GGAGTCTTTAATCGTCGGCTTACCGTCTTCTACCGTGACGGTCAGGTTCGACATCTCTTTTTTGGTGCCATCCGAGAACGCACCATACAGGGTGACCTGGCAGGTATCGTCAGCACGGTAAGTCAGGTCATCGTCGTAAACGCCCGATGGCGCTACGGCAAGCTCTAACTGGTTTTCCCCTGGCTGTAAGTAAGCGGTGGCGTTAAACCCCGAAGAGAAGGTGGCAGCGGTCGAGCTTAAGTTATCAATAGCCTCGATACCGTTGATTAGCCCACCACAAAACATAGTCTTTGAGCTGATATTGGCGGTGTAC
>NZ_MUFR01000184.1:0-314 GCF_001996185.1 Salinivibrio costicola subsp. alcaliphilus | reverse complement strand
GTCGTTGACGGGCGATTTTTTGGTGCAATTTAGCAATTCTGTGCTTCAGTTTGCGATGGGCGCGAGTCCCCCTTTTTGCTAACGCAAGGTCGCGTTGCACAGACGCTAGTTGCTCTTTGCTGTTTCTCAGGTAGCGAGGGTTTTCGACTTGCTCAAAATGACCATCTTGATCGATGGTTGAAAAATAATGAGAAACACCCCAATCAAGACCAATAGCTTTAGTGCCACACTGTCTTTCAATGGAATCGTATTCCATTGAAACCGAGATAAACCACTCACCATTCTTGCGAATGATCTCGGCAGTTTTTGGCTTA
>NZ_MUFR01000183.1:0-316 GCF_001996185.1 Salinivibrio costicola subsp. alcaliphilus | reverse complement strand
AGCGCTGCGATGATTTCTCAAGCATTGCGTATTAACGAAACAACAGTACGGCGTCATCTTGAAGACTACGCAACTGCTGAAAAACTCAAGCCCGAGAATCAGGGAAAACGCATGAAGATCCGCGCCACGCCTGGGCTAGCAATTTAATGACTTAGTTGTCACTTAAGGCTAAAAACCGTGCGTTATGCCATATTTATTAATTAAAATAAGTGAAAATAAAGGATCAATTTGTTGATCATTTTCAGTGCGATTTAATGGTCTCCTAACGTTTAGGAGATTAAAAATGACAGAAGATAAAAGTCCATTTATGCATTTC
>NZ_MUFR01000182.1:0-320 GCF_001996185.1 Salinivibrio costicola subsp. alcaliphilus | reverse complement strand
CCTTCAAAATCCCGCTTTTTGAGCAAGGTGATAAGGTTACTGTAAGCGCGATACAGCATTTTCATGTGCTTGGGGTTATTTTCATCGAACGGGGTCGCATCCACCCAACGCCAACGTGGCAGGGTTTTTATATGGAGGGGGCGTGCAAATTCGGTCAAGTAGCCACGCACACTGCCATCCACATTCACCAGTGGCGTTCGGTATTTTGCCGGATAGGTGGTGGAGTCTTTAATCGTCGGCTTACCGTCTTCTACCGTGACGGTCAGGTTCGACATCTCTTTTTTGGTGCCATCCGAGAACGCACCATACAGGGTGACCTG
>NZ_MUFR01000181.1:0-325 GCF_001996185.1 Salinivibrio costicola subsp. alcaliphilus | reverse complement strand
GGTGTCGAGCACGGCGCTGTCGCTGCCTTCTGCCGAGGTGTTGCCGAACTGGTCTTCCAGCACCGCTGTCACGGTGAGGGTTTCACCTTCCGCTGGCGCATCGAACGAGGTCGCGACGCTGCCGTTGCTGATGTCGGTGTCGGCCAACACGATGTCGTTGGTGGTGGTGCCATCGCTGACGCTGATGGTGTCACCGGCCACGGCACCCGCTGGCAAGTCGACGTTGACGTCGACCTGGCCATCGAGCTCGTCACTGCTGATCACGCCATCATTGTTGGCGTCTTCGGTGATGGTGACCGTCGGCGCGCTGTTGTCCTCACCCGCC